>NZ_RDBW01000031.1:0-124970 GCF_003934235.1 Pseudoalteromonas sp. J010
TAACTCCGCTACCGCGTCCTGCTATCGCCAAGGTACCTACATCCGTGTAGGCAAGGCAAAAATTTTGCTATTTAGTTGTTCTAAATGAGAAATTTTTAACACTGTTAGCGTCAGATTTACTCCTTCAAATTGAGCAAGTATTAAGTCAAATTAGCCAAGTATTAAGACGAATTTGATATTCCACCAAGGCAGCTCAGGGTTTTAACCAGGATAAGTGGTTGCTTTGGAAAATCTCGATACCTTTTTGTCGGATCCTTTCAATCCAAACTTCGGTTTGATTAACACCTATTTGATAATGCTCAATTGCAACTTGTTGCAATATCCTGTGTTCATTTTGAATGGTAGTAGGCATTAATGCTGAGTCATCTGTGTTCACACATACCGCAACGGAACCCTTTCTGAGGCCAAAACGGTTATACTTTTCACCGGCCTTGATCCACTCTTGTTCAGGTGGATCCCAGCGAAAAATGGGATGCTCATGATGATGATGGAATCGGCCAATATAAATATTTGAAGTTGGACATGCCTCAATCATGATTTCATCAGCGGCATACTTTTCCATTTGCAAATCTTGGATAGCCTCATATAACTCCAGTTCTGCTGCAGAAATAGAATCAAAATATACTCCTTGTTCCACGCCAAATGGCTCTTCCGCAGGTTTAGGAATGCAATGTACCATTACTGATTTTTGCTGATGTGGTGCAAGCACGTCCCTATCTACGTAGCTTTGCCAAAGTGCTAGCGCTTTTTTTGAACTGTTAACTGCTTCACCTTGCTCAAAGTCAACTGCCCAGCCAGGCTCCATCAAGTTGGTTTCGCGCACAGCGTACGGGCAATTTCTGCGTAGTTTCCACGCTTCATATAACGCTCTACAACTATATTCGTCATCATAAAGTAACCCTGACCAGTATTGGATCTTTTCATTAAGTAGTTGCAGCACACCTGTAAATTGAGGAACTTGCTGAACAACTTCTAGGGCTTTTTGATAACACCACACGAGATTATCTAGATGCTCGTCGATACAGAGGTAGGCAACTCGTTGTCGCTTTGCCCATTTACGAGGTAGCACACCTAGCGCCAGCGCATGTCCCAATCTATCCCCAGCTTGATAATCACAAAAGTACACCGCTTCATCAATTGCACGCAGTCCACTCAGGAGGTGGCTAAAGTCTTCACCAGCATGGACGGTTAAAAAAGGTCTCTGCATCCGGTTTGAAAATATCCCAGAGGCACTATATTTGGCCTGACGGAGTATTCGAAGTGCGGGGGCAAATACTTCTATCGGTAGCTCATTTTCATTGCCTGCTACGTCAAAGCCGCGAATGGCCTTGCGCAAGTCAAAAGTAAGCGGGCAAGTATTGTCAGCAATACCAAACTTTTTTATCTCGTAACTTGAAAAGGTCGTTGAGCATGCAAACGCTTGCAGCATGTTTACTTGCGCTTTCAATGCCTTTCTAATTTGTTCTTGGTATTTATCTGCTCTATTACCTGAGCGCGTAAAGTGCAACACAAAATGCACCTGTTCAGCTAAGGAAGACTCGTACAGTACCCGCAGTGCTTGGGTTAAGGACTCTGGATCGGCTGGGAATTGCTCAGTGCCTAGTAGTACTTGCGGTGTAGTCCTAAATTCACGATAAGTGTTTTGCATATCTGCACTGAGTGCATCTATCCCACTGTGACTTTGGTACGCAAGCGCTCGTTTACTGCGAGCCTGAAAGCGAGAGTGACTAACGAATTGACTTAAACTGACGCCCGACACCACCATATAGTTTCGAAAGATAGCACTAACACGAATAAAAGCATTGATGTGGTGACTAAGTGCTTTATCACAGTGTAATACCCCAAGACAGAAGAGTAGCCAGCGTTTTGACGATGGAGCAAAACGATTGTGTGCGGCAACAAAGTAGTGCTGTGTAACCAGATCGGCTTTATCTTGGTGTAAATATGGTAATACGTTGTGTATTTTGGCGATATCCTCGCTTGGGTCAAACTCACGCAAAGTGGAAGCCTGATAGTTAAAAGTGTGTTCAATCAAGGTGGTACCTAATTGGTGACACCACGCTGGTAGGTGTTGCTTTTTATATGCGCCGCTCTCAAACAAGGTGTATTCTGCTCGCCTCGGCCACACAATTTTGTCATCTAGGCGTTGGCCATAAAGTGCAAACCCCAATAGGGAAGGACCGATATAGCCATGACCTCCCAAATGTACATGGTTGTCAGCATATGCTTTGTCATATCTATCATTAGATAATGCGAAAGGACATTGAGTGTGAGTAATGGCGCTGATGACATCATGTTTGCTCACGCCATGGCGTGAGGATAAATCTTTATAAGCCTGTACAATTACCCAGCTTGGGTCAAGCAGCGTTAATAATTCAAGCCATTGATCCAGCTTTTTGGGCTTAACTTCAAATCTATTTCCTTGCCACYGTAAATAATAGTCACTGAGGTGACTTAATACTTGCTCATAGTCTTCGTTGTCAAAAGTAACAAAGTTAAGCTTTAGCATATGATAAATGTCATCACTTCGAAGTGTATGGCGGGTATAGGCTTGGTAGTCTGATACCGCAGCAGTGAGCGCTTCTGTGATGGGCTTTGTCGAGGTGCTCGATAGCAATGAGCCATGTTCAGAAGGAGAAGCGAGCAACCGATCAGATGTTAACGCAGCTGCGGCGACAATAGACTTATCTGATGCACAGATCATTCAATTGCTCCGGCGTTTCTTAGGGCTAGAATGACTTTCCCTTCAGAGCTTCTGCCAGATATTTCGCCTTTTTTAGTGTATAAATCGTTAGCTGTAGCGTACTCACGTACTGCTTCAAGTGAAAAGTCTGGATTGATGATGTGTGTTAGAACAAATGGCTCATTTTCAAGCATATACAGTTGCAGACTTTTAACATTGGGCTTTGCCCCCGTTTCCGCCTGATACCCTTTTAAAATCGCGTTTATAGCTTTGTCTATTTTTTGGTTATTTTTAATAACTTTAGGATCTACAGGCTTAGTTTTATCTTGATCATTGTGGGTAGAGTTGGGCTCTGTAGGTGCTTCTATTTCTGGATTATGTCTAGTGATCTTAGAGTATATAGGCTCAGCTGACTTATTATCAGTCCTTGTCGCTTTACTACTTCTCACCGGCGAAAACGAGCTTTTTTCTGCACCTTTACTGGGTTTCCATGAACCGGCGTTATTCTCTGGATCTATATTCCAAGCCGTTTTGGCAGTTTTGGTATTAGCATTATTACTTTGTGTTTTACCTAATTTCAGTTGCGGTGTAGCGGTAAATGCAAATAAAACGGGATGTTGCTCTAAGGCACGGCAGAAGTTAAGTGCAAGTACGGAATACTCACTCTCCTCAGCCTCCTTTTCTAAAAACGATTTATTACGTCTTAATGTATTGTCTACCTTTTCAAATTTTATCTGATCTCTGATGGTTGCATGGTTATCGGAGATTGCGACGTTTGCAGGTATTGACTCCCCCTGGATGCCAGCGGTGTAAGCTGAATTCACTAACATATAACTAAAGCGATTAACCAAGTCGGATAAATGCTCGTCGTCATAGCGGTCTGATTTGAGTAAGTTTTGGTACTTAAATACCGCAAAAGCAGTGAAGGTTTTGTTAAACATATACGAGAGCAGCGCCACCAGTGCTTTACTGTCTAGTGCATTAAACGTATTTTCGTGTGCCTTTTGCCAGTTAGAAATTTGTATCGCCAGTATTTTTGCACTGCGCGTTTTATCAGGGTCTTCATCCAACTGTGCCTGCTCTTCTTCCGTTGATTCTTGATCGGTTGAACCAAATACAGGCTTGGTCTGATTGATACTAAAGATTGAATAAAACGGTACGCGGTTGAGTATGGCCGCTATATTGCGCTCAAGTAGGGATAACTCTGCTGTGGGCTTTAAACAAGAGTAAGCAATTAGCTCAAAGGCTCGGCTAAAAAAGATAAATTGATAGGTATTCCTTAAGGTAGAATAGACTTCACCGTGGGTATATATATCTAACAATAATTGATATAGAGGTATTTCGAGAACCCCACGGTCTTCTGTTTCAATTAATCTGAGTTCTGGATTGTCTTTCGCGTTATCTATGGCTTTTTGCGAAATAAATATTCTTTCGTCGTAAAACTCCAGCGGTGGCATACTTCTTAGCGTATGCGAGTTAGCTTTGAAGACTGAGTCTAAAATGGATTTGTTACCACTATAAGCGCGAGCTTGTTGTGCCAGTGACTCAAGAACCGTTRATTGGTTTTGATAAAAGTTTTTCTTTGCCCATGGGTACAACTCTTTATTAATTTGTTGCCTAGGGTTAAAAGCCAATAATGTCTGAATATTAAACTCTTTACTATTATTTTGGTTGAGCAGTGTTAGATAGGAGTCGGCATTTGTAAAGGCAACACCATTCTTCTTCTGCTCAGCCCAAATAATAAAGTTATTCCAAAGTGTATGAAGATCAGGTTTTATTGATTGGCTGAATGTTTGCGTATTATTAATATACCTAGGAGGAATTGAGCGTATAAGTTGCACCAGCTCCCGTGAAGATTCAGGCTTTGGCCAATGATGCAGAGCTTCGTCATTATGACATAAGGGGTAAAAGGCCTGAAACAGCAATTGTTCGTAGTCACCAACGGTTGTTTCTTGGAAATCCTCTTTACTTGAGCGCTCGGCAATCGTTAAGTTAGGTATTAAGCGGCTAATAGGCTGCAGTGAAATACGCATTTGATTGGGAAAGACTTTGGTTAGGTATGCTGTGGTGAGTTCTTTTGCGACCGCTAACCCTTCCTCTGTTAGCTCCTCGTTGTGTACGTGTTTTTTATACGCTTTATCATCAAAATGTACGTGAGTCATATGTTCATATAAACGCATATCGCCACTGACAATAGGGATAATATAAGGACAACCTAACAACCTGCGGACGTCATCGACAACTTCAAACGCGCGATCCAATGCCATATCAACATCATCGATGGGTAGCACTAAGGCTTTACAACCAAGTATGTTGATCGCTATTTCAACAAATTGATGAAAAAAAGACTCGATATGTATACCGGATTTATATTGTTGGATTTTATCAATACCGGTATAGCCGTTAAATTCGCTAGACTTTCCTAGTGAATCTGCAAGTTTTTTTAACGCATAAGTAAACTTATTTTTGTCGTTTTGCTTTGCACTTGAGCATGCAAACTCTGTGTGTTTAAGGAGCTGTTTCTCTACTTCGCTGTATATCTGCGCCACGATAACATTGGCGAAGGTGTCTTCATTAATCAGCATGGTGGGGTCAATGACATCAAGAAAATACAGTGACTTTTCATCTTCGCCAGTTGAATGAGCGCTTTCCCACATTGCTTTACTGTTTCTTAAAAATACCGTTTTGCCTGTTCCGCGCTGTCCCGAGACCAAAATCGCATTGTGAGATAACCATGTTTTACTGCTCCCTTGCCTAAATGAGTGATACTCTTTTGCTTCGCCCAAGCAATTTGTTAACCGACTTAGCAGCGCATTTTTTGCATCGTCTTGCCAAAACTCATCTAGATTATTGCCAGCAATATAGTCATCTCTGAACTCATTTTTATCTAAATTTAATTTATATTTTCTGCTCATGGTTTACTTCCTTAACCCTTTCAATGAACTTAATGCAGAGTCACCATAACGGATATAGTCGTTAAAAATATCTTGATGCGTTTGTATTTCGTATTGCTCTATTAGTTTAAGTAGCTCTTCCATTGCCTTATCTCTAAAGATCACTCCTGACTTATGGCGAGCGACAATCACATGCAATCGCTCGATATAAAGTCTTTTTCTCGACCAAGCACGGGTATAGCCAAGTTTGCGATTTACAGAATAACTCACAATGAAAATGGTGGAACCTAAAATAAAGTAGTAGGGAGCCAATGTTTTAAAATCGATAAATATCAGGGTGGTGAGTGCGAGAGTGGTAATTAGATAATAAATACGATAGAAATCTTTTAATATAATTCTTATTAATGATGTATCTTTTTCTGTATTTTTATCCGTTACTAGCGCTTTGAATAAAATAAGTATGAAGAAAAGTGAAAACGCACAGATTAAAATAGCTTGCCACAAGCTTAAGCAACTATCTGCAGCTAAGCTGATAATAGCGGTCTCGCCTATATCGCTGATGTTCTCAAAAGATGTACCAGAAAATACGTCAAGTGAAGATAAAAAGTAAATAAAACTTGGGATAATGAATATGGTGGAAGTGACAGCAAGCCGACGAGTTAACTTGTGTAATTGGTGATATATAGCTATGCGTTTGCTGAATGTTGTGAAAGCTGCTTTGGCTAGTGCGTCAAAGTCAGTGGGCAAAGGTTGGTATTTAGCAGACATTTTTTTCTTCTAGTTTTGGTAGCGCGTGCGCTTAATCAACAGTATGGTGCGAAATGTGAGAGTAATGAATCGCAACAATGTAGTAACATATTATGGTGGAGAGTAATTAAAAGCAATACTATATATCTGAGATATATGGAGAATTAGTAAGTTATAGCGGTCTTTGCATGTGCTGATGCGGTGTAAATTCAGTAGAGTTTTTCTAAGTGGCAACTCAGCAAGTTGAGACTCGCTTGTTGGCTACATGCCTTGCGGCTTGACCTCATTCGCTTCTGCCATTATCCAAACTTCAGGTTATTTAACACGACAAATTCCTGCTACTTTATCCTCAAGGTTACAAATTGACAGAAAAATATAAGTATCTTTTTACTTTAAGTATACTTATCGCAAAACGTGAAGAATGAGAATAATAGCAGCATCACAACACCAACTAGCAAAGGAGGTATCAGGCTATGTAATACCTCCTACGTGCCATCAATGCAGATCTTGCGGTCTTCCCATGTCAGGTTGACTGTAATCGCACACACCATCTGGGTAAATCTGTTTTAATTCGGGAACCGCTGGTGCGATATCGATACCTGTGTACAGCCCTTTGGCGATAGCTTGGTCAATCGAAATGCGGTGACATTTAAATATATCTCCAGCCCAGCTTGCACCAGCTTGAATTCGACTGGTAGAAAACATCGGGTATTTAGCTGTGCAGGTGCCTTGAGGCTGATTATTCCAGATCCCATTAAAGACAGCGTCACCGCTAGCAATAACATTGCCGTGTTCGTCATAGCAAGTGTCAAAAAGGGTTGCAGGTTTAGCGTCTGCCACTGATAAACTCGGGTTTTCTTTTAGGTTAAGCAGCCATTCGTCCATTTTCTCAAATGCCAATTTTGTTGGGTTAAATGATTGGTGGGCAACCCAAATCACTTGATTGCTAGGGGTTGAGTTTGCTGCTTCCATTCGTAAACGAGTGTAGAATGAAGCTGACATATGGTGCATATCTAACTCATTTTCTAGATAATGCCGAGCGTCAATAATGGGTAAATTGACTTTACCGATAAATACTTGGCCAGAGCGATAAGCTTTTTCCATTGCTTGCAGACTGCCTTGGTGCCGAGGTGCTACACCGGTGTCATCCGGTGTTGTGATATTGTGATTGCCCCAAAGTGTTAACCAAATTGGTAGGTTATGACCAAAGGGCAGGGCTATCTTTTCTTGCTGCATTTGCGCTTGTGGCTTCCACGCGCCGATGTTTTTATTGATATCAATAAATTCCGCTAGGGTGATCTGCTGCGCTTTTAACGCTTCCAGACCATACTGGACACCTTGATTATCCCACGTACTCAGCCCCATTCCAGAGTCGTCGGTACCAAATAGGTTAGCCATGTCTTGCCAGTAACTCCAATTTGTATTTTCTACAACCGAGTCTGCGAAAAAAGGCCTCAAAAATCCTTGCCTTGGGTTATTAATAAAAGCAGATAAGCCAAAATATCCATTAATGCACTCACTGTTGCCATCAGGAAATGAGGGAACGAACCCCGACATCAACTGGTTTAGTGGTTGTAAAAAGCCAGCTCGTTGGGGAAAGTCGTTAATGGCATTCATTCCTTCTATATGACGACGCCGGGTCCAATCGCGCCATGCGTTACGGTCATTAGCACGAAAGGTGAAGTAGTTATTTAGCAGATCACAATCAAGGGCATAGGTGGTTTGTGTGATCATATCTGGGTAACTATACAGCGGAATTAGACCATCTAAGATCCCATCGCTATTTTGGGCAATGAGGTATTGAGCTAATCCACCACCAGAACCACCAATACCAACGGTATAAAGTGGTTCGCCATATAAACTCGTGAACTGTTTTTTGACCCGCCTAGCAGTATCTTCAGCTAATAACATGTTATAGGTATAACTGGTTTTGTTACCACTTGAGCTTATCACGGCATAACCCAACTTTAGCTGCTCTAGTTGCCTGTCAATTACCCGAGTTGCTTTTTGTCTTCCTTGGCGATAGCCAATACCTGAGCCACCATTAAATTGGTAAATTAGCCGTTGGTTCCATTTTGCTTTACCATGCTGGCTGCCAATTTCTTCTGCGTTTATTGGCATCACTATGGTGTAGATAAAGCGGTTAATTGTACCTTGCTCTACCCGCAGCAGTAGCCCAGATTGTGATAGATCTGCTGTGGCGTCTACGGGGGTAATACGCTCATCTTCAGTTATTTGAAAATATTGTAGTCGCGTTTTAACTGTACAGTCTTTGCTGTAACCCATTATTTTACCAGATTGCTCGCTAAGCACTGGAACACCAACACCATCATGGTTATCAACGTCTGGTTGGCCGAGGCCAGAATCCACCGTCATGCAGTAAAAAGGATACTGATTAGGGCCAGAATATAAACTGGTTGTTGGGCCGGTTTTACCGACAGAAATAGGGAATTCAAAGGGATCTTTGGGTCTTTCTGCTTTGGAAATATGAGGATAAAAGTCAAGAATTGCTGTATTTTCACTACTGGCAATCCCCTTAACGCCTAAGATTTGCTGACGCTCACTCTCCAGCCAATACCAGTATCCTGAGCCTGTAATAAGCACAATCAGAAGTGCGATAAAGAGCCATAATTTTGGTGATTTCATAAGTCGCTCCTCATGTTTTGGATAAACAAACTACTTTTAGCGTCGTTTAAAGAAATGCAGATCGCACTACGAAGCGCGTTATTCGCTCCTCTTGATTTCAAGTTATTGACGTAGCTCATTCCTTGAAATTAAGACACTTACCTTTTGTCCAGACTTCTTTTTTGAAGTACGCGATAACATCAGTGGTATTTACCATATAAATATGGGTATCTTGAAGCCGCATAGATCGAAAAAATGGGTATCAACACTATTGCTTTGGCACTAATACTTCTTACGTACTCACGACCACTTGGGATAATCTTCATCTCATTATCGGTACGGTTTCTGTATTTCTAAGTAGGCACCATATTCAATGAGCAAACGCTTATAAGACGTATATCTTAAGTGTAGAACGGCTCAAATGAAGTGTGGTTATTTGTTTGTTATTTGAACATAAATAAAATGCACAGCAATAAAAAGGTTATATAAAGCAGAATGTTGGTGCATATATATGATGTTGACTCATTAAATTGGAATACGTGTAACTAAGCTAAAAGTTGATAGCTAAAATGCCTAAGCTTGTCACAGGATTCCACGTCTAGTTTCCTAAATACTGTGTTTTTATGGTTTGGATCTGCTCAGGTGTTACCCTATGAAGCTTTGCTCCTACGTAATCTGCTAGCGTCTGATTGCTGCTTTTGTAGCCCATAAACTGGGGCTCAGCGTGAAATGGACTGGGTAAAAATGTGACTGCGAGTTGATGGTGTTTGATCACCTCCAACGCCCACACTTTGTCAACTAACACGGCATCAACTCTATTGTTATTTAGTACGGAGAAAAATATTTTGCCGTCTTCATGGGTTTGTTCGTAAAATGAGCGTTCAACAATGGCTGCATTGATAGCTTTGAGACTGTTAATGACCTGCTCGGGATAATTATAGTCTTCTGAAATCATCACTCGTGGTGCCGCGAGCTGATAAAAATCATCTGGCGATGCAAAGCGGCCACGGGTGACTGCAAGAGAAAGCTGCCATGTAGTGAAAGACATATTCAAAGTAGCAAAGCCATCAGCTTTATCAACATGTAGCGTAAAATCGAACGTGTTATTGGCGACACCAGCCAAGCAACGGCGATAAGGAAGTTCGTGAAAAACCAATTTGTAGTCGCTATCGATTAGCGCTGCTTTTATGATTTCAACCTCAATACCTTGCGCCTGTTTGTGTTGGTCAAAAAAACTATAAGGCCACCAACGCTCAAAGCATATATTGATTATGTGTTCATTTGTTTTTGCTTGGGACACTGTACACACAAACACAGCGAACAAAAAGAAGAAGACCCGCATTTAATAAACTATCTTAACTATCCTCCTCTAAGGTTAATTTGAGATAAGAAAAAGCGCAACATGATGATGTTGCGCTTTATATCATTGAGATTTAGTCGATTTACAGTTAAAAGCGATAAGTAGCTGAAATACCCATGTTGCGAGGGTCTACAATACCAACATAACCGTATTCGTAGCGGCGACTGCTCGGTGAAACCAGAGTGTATGCTTCTTTGTCAAAAACATTATTTACGAAGGCAGCAATCAACCAATTGTCAATTTCATAATCGATATTAAAGCGAGACAGGGTGTAATCGCCTGCGATCCGCTCTTGAGTATTGCCGATTTCACCGTAGTACTCATCTACTTTAACGGTGCTAAGGCCAACATGCAGCTCATCAGTGAGCCAATACTTAATTGCTAAATTGGCTGTGAAGCCTGGCGCTGAGCTTAACTCGTTACCATCAAATGCGGAGAATTTTACGCTGGTATCTTGTATTTCGGTTCTTAATACCCCCGCGCCGCCTCGAACCTGAAGATCAGGTGTTAACATCGCGGAAAATTCGAATTCAGCACCGTAGGTGATCACAGTATCCATATTGGAGATACGATATTGAGGATCATTTGCTTGGTAACCATCGTAATTGTTATAAAACAAATTAGCGCTGATATTCACATCATTACTTAATGCCGATCTTAGACCCAGTTCATACGTGTTAACGGTTTCTGAGTCGTAATAATAATACTCTCCAGTTTCCCATTGTAACGCGCCACCTGCACCATTGTACCCTCGTCTAGCACTAAAAGATGCTGTGGTTTTATCATTTACATTGTATTGTAAAACCAGTTTAGGTAAGCGAATTGTTTTGTCTTGATCGAGTAGGGAGTTTAGTACCCCCTGAGCAGTAGTAAAGTGAATATCACGCCACTGTGATTCTTGTTCAATACGTGCCCCAGTGATGATCGTAAAATCAGGGTTTAGTTTATAGCTTAGTTCCCCATATATGGCTTTTGATTTGCTGTCATCACTGCCAAAATAGTTAGCGAAGCCGTCACTATGATAACTTTGTTCTCTATCATAATATGCTAAACCAATGAAGCCTGATAAAAGGTCTGCGTTGTAATTGAGTTTGAATTCGACGTTTACATTGTCCTCATTCATTCTCATGATTTGTTCAAAATTCGGATTAGCTTCATAAGAATCAAAGCCGAAATTGTAATCCATCGCTGCCATCAAAATTTCGTAATCAAGGTTTTGATTTAGCTTGTGGTTGATTTTTAAACTAGTTGTTTTTGAATTGGTATCCATATAACGCTCCCAAGCTGGAATGAAAGCGCGAGGATCTTTTGCAATATAGTTTGTACGGCCTGTGTTACCTTTTTCAAAAGCAATTGAATGGCTAAGCAGTGCCGTTACTCCCTCAAATTGACTAGGTTGCCACAATAATTTAAATCTGGCTTTTTCTGTATTGAGTTCGTTTAGGTCAAATTTAGGTGGGTTATCTTTGTACTCAATGCTGTTGTCGTAGTCTTCACCGTCAACACGCTGACCGGTAATACGAAATGCCAGCTCATTATCAATAAGCGGCCCAGATAGCATAATCGACTTATCTATATAACTATCTTTATTTCTATATGCAACTCTACCTGCACCTTCCCAATCAAAAGAGGGATCTTTGGTCTTTATAAACATTGCGCCGCCGATACTGTTTCGGCCATGGCTAGTAGATTGTGGTCCTCTAAATACCTCGATTTGTTCTACATCCCACATTCCCGTATCACCGGTTAAATCAGCCATAAATGGCTCAGCCACACCGTCGGTAATGGTTGAAACTCTTGCTTTAGCACCACCAGAAACACCATTGAACCCGGTTGCCGAACCATTGCCTGATACACCGCGAATATCTGGCTTTGCACCTGAAAGTACAACTACATTGGCGATTTCAGAAACTGCACTACTTAAGCTTAAGTGCGTTAGATCTTTGAGTTGAGATTCATCAATTACAGATACGGAAGAAGCGGTATCTTTTAGACTACGTGCTGTTTTTTCGCCTAATACGATGATTTTTTCAATAGATTCGATTTCTTTATCATCATCGGCATAACTAAGAGGAGAGAGTAGTGCGGTTGAGACACAAAGCGCTATAAGAGACTTATTTGGAGAGTATTTATTCACCGAGGTGATCCTTCTTACCTGATAGTAGTTTTCTTAAGATAATTGCCTGAGCAATCAAGATATACACATCTACACGCTAGGCTACGAATAGGCTAGAGACACAGATTGTTGTCATTTTCGGTAATATTCTAAACAAAAATGATTATCATATCAATTGCATTTTGTGTTGCTGAAATAAAAACATACGCTATAATTCTCATGCCTTATTCATCCTTTTTTGATGTGAAACGGAGTTTTACTTTGGTAATTTTGTTTTTTGCCCTTCTCTTGATTGTTGCCATTACGCTGATTTATTGCACCAGCAAACACCAACGCTTGTTGAGTCAACGTCTACCCAAAAAAGCTAGGGTCGTAGGCTATGTTTTGATGATTGTCTCTTTTACTTGTGCATTTCAGTTATTTGTTGGTGCTGCTGTTTTATTTAGCTGGCTAGTTGCTGTAATGGCGCTGACTGCACTTATCCCACTGACTATTTTGATGCTTTTCAGGAAATCATAATGAGTAGGTTAGTCACAACAGAAAAAGTCCAACCTGATTGGTGGGGGAAAATATTCGCTGGTGCTGTATTTGGACTTGCGTTGAGTTTTGGAATGGTAGGGTTATTTGCATGGCTTGGTAGTGATGGCCTTACCCAAACCATTAGTGTAGAAAAACATAGTTGGCGTACTCAGTTTAATATGTGGATCATACCGCCTATTTGGCTGTTAATTCTGAGCTTTGTATTTATGTTTCGAAGCGCAAAGCAAGCACTAATTTGGTTAGGTGGAGCAAACATACTGGTATATGTAATATTGTATTTCGTGAGAGGGATAGCATGAAGGTAAGAGCAGACATTCTAAGAATTTATCAAGCTGTTCATACGTGGACCGGGATCACGACAGGACTTTTGTTGTTTATAGGTTTTTTTGCTGGTGCCATTACGATGTTTGCAAGCTCCATAGATAAATGGGCGACGCCACCCTCTCATCAATTACCACAAGTCGAGTCGACTCAATATGATACATTAATTCACAGTGTGTTAGCACAATATCCCGAGTCTCAAAATGGACTAAAAGTAAGTTTTGAGGAGGGGCAATCTCCTATTACTTGGTATCAGCAAGGGAGTGCAAGAGGACTAAGCTTAGATAAACAGCTATGGCATGGCACATTGGATGAATCTGGAGAGTTGCAGGCGCATACGAGCTACATCAACGAGCTCTCTGCTTTGGTTGATTATTTACATCGAAGCGCGGGCATTGCAGGGGAAATTGGCCATGATCAAGCGGGTGTGTATGTGCTCGGTATTGCTGCTATTTTGTACTTCATCGCGTTGATCTCTGGGGTGATATTTTTATTACCTACATTGGTCAAAAGCTTCTTTGCACTTAGGGATAATAAAGGGGCAAGTCGTTTTTGGTTGGATACTCATAACTTAATTGGGATCACCAGCTTACCATTTCATATTATTATAGCGCTCACCGTCATTGTATTTGCATTTCACGACATTCTTTATGGTGGCTTAAGTAAGCTATATGGCGATAAACCGCTTTTCGCGCGTGACGCCCCCTCCAAGGTTGAATTTAACGTAGCGCATTTGCCTAGCATTGAAGAAATAGTGGCAAGAGCGAAAGTTTATGCACCAGAACACGCTATCAAAGAGATCACACTTAGCCGCCTAAACAGTAAAAGCCCATCAGCTTCGGTGCAACTGGTAAGTGATGAGTATCTGATGCGTGGACCAAAAACAGACTTCTTGTTTATGAATCCATATACGTTTGAAATCTCAACGAGCAGTGTAATTAATGGCGATCAAGGTATTTGGGGAGCAGTAGTTACCACACTATTTGGTCTTCATTTTGGAAGCTATGGTGGCGAGATAGGACGGTGGGTGTATTTTTTCCTAGGCGTGCTGGGAGCCGTATTATTTTACACTGGTAACTTACTCTGGCTCGAAAAGCGGCGTAAACAAAAGCAGGCTGAGCAATCTAAATCTACTCAGATTATGGGTAAACTCACTATTGGCGTCGCAATGGGCGCGATGCTTGGGGTCGCTGCGGCTTTTGCTGTGACTAAATGGGTGGCGCTGACAGCGTTAAATATAAATGTAGTCTATATGTGGGCTTACTATCTCTGCTTCTTTATTACGCTAATGTCTGCATTTATTTTTGGCATAAGTAAAACCGCAATTTGGTCACAAAGAAGTATCGCGATTTTATGCTTTTCACTGCCGCTATCTTCAATTATTGCGATGATGTTGCCAAGCCTAGGTATTTGGCCAGCATCTGGTTGGTCATCAGTGGTTCTGGAGCTAAGTGCTGCGATCCTTGGTGTCATTTTCTGGAAAATGGCTGATAAAACAAGGCTTCGAGCACTTTATGGTGAGCCTAATAGCATCTGGTTTATTGGTCAGTCGCAGGCTGAGCAAACGCTACAATCTCAATCTGCATAATCAACATAAAAAAGGAGCAATCTGCTCCTTTTTACTTGTAAACTATCATCTATTTTCTTAATTCTGTTATTCTACGCGCTTTGAAATTCTCTACGGAAATATTATGGAACTTACTGCTTGGCTAAGTTTGGCCGCTATTTGTGCTTTCGGTGCTATGTCACCGGGTCCTAGCTTGGCTGTTGTATTGCGCTACAGCTTATTTCATAGTGCTAAACACGGCATTGTGGCGAGCCTTTCACATGGTGTTGGTGTGGGAATTTATGCAAGTTTAGCCATTTTAGGCTTGTCTGGGTTGATCCACCAATTTCCAATTATATATCAGTTTTTGGTTTATGGTGGGGCCGCATACCTCGCGTGGATGGGGATTAAAATCCTAACAAGTAAAAGTGAGGGTCTCAGCGTGTCAAATGCTGATGGAGCTAGCTCATACCGAAAAGCAGCTCAAGACGGGTTCGCAATTGCCTTTTTGAATCCAAAGCTTGCCATTTTCTTTGTAGCACTTTTCTCACAGTTTATAGACCCCGAAAAAATGACACTATTCGTCGGATTTGTCATGTGTATCACAGTGCTTACGATAGACGCCTTATGGTATTTTTTTGTCTCGGTGGCCAGTGCCTCAGCAAGGGATAAATTTGATTTAACAGCAAAGCGTGCGGTGATTGATAAAATACTCGGCTGTGCCTTTTTACTGCTCGCGATACGAGTTATTTACCAATCCCTGTAGCCACTGAACACATTTTTGGACAGGCGCGCTATTTTCGCGCCTATCGGGAATTACAGCATAATATGCGTAAGGTGCAGGGATAGTGAGCTCGTGTTTGCTCAGCTGAACCAATCGACCGTTGGAAATTTCTTTCTCTGCCAGTTTGGGCTCGACTAGGCCAATCGCGTTTTCGTCTTGTATAAATTGAATCACTTGGGTCATTTCGTCAAATGTAAGATGCTCAGCATTGTGCCAATCGACGCTTGCCAAGCTTTCGAACCAACTTGACCAACTTGGCCATTCTAACGTACCGACGCGACACTTAACTGAGCATAATAAAAATTGTGGAAATGCTTTAGGACTTGCCAATAAGGCTTGATGTTGTTGCCATAAAGCCTTGCTACAAACAGCGATTAGACTGGTATTCATTACTTTCTTTACTCGAACCGCGCCTTGCGGCTTACCATCACAAAAGCGTATTGCAATATCAAAATCGCTCTGTACCAGTGGTCGTATTTTATCTGAAATATCAATCTCAATGTCTGTATCAGGGGTTATTGATTTCAAGCGAGCTAAATTAGGTAAAAGCAGCTGAGTAGCAAAGCGTGTACTTGCTGTAATGCGTAATGTTTTAGCATCTTGGTTGAGCCGTTTTGCTTGCTCTATTACCGAACGCATTTGTGAAAGCGACTCGCAAGCTTGTTGACAAATGATCTGACCCTCTTTGGTCACTTCGAGACCACCAGGGTGTCGCGTAAATAATAAAAAACCAAGTCGACTTTCAAATTGTCTGATCTGGTAGCTCACGGCTGCAGGTGTGAGTCCAAGTTCGTTAGCTACTTTTGAAAAGTTTTTGAGCCGCAAACTCGCGTCCAAGATTTGAAAGAGAGAGCCACTTAAGTACTTCATCTAATATCTCTGCAAATTTAATTTGTAACGCTGAAAAAACTATTCGTTTTTCAAAGCCTTCTACTTTGGCGAGAATAATACCACACAGAGGTATTTGGACTAGTGAAATGAAAAATAAGTTTACTACTTTTATTAATGGTAATGTTGCCAAAGAAGACGTATTAGAGCAGTTGGCATTTGCAGGTCATGCACATTTTACTGCGATGCAGATGCGAGATTATGCAGTGAAAGGATTCGAGTTCCATATAACAAGATTACTGCAAGCTTCACAAAAATTATTTTCAATGGAATTAAAAGAGGGTGATGTGATAGAGCAGTTACAAGCCGCTATAAGAGAGGCCCCAAAGGACAGCTCAATCTTAATCACAGTATTTAGTTCGGACGGTGAATTTACGCAAAAATCTAAAGATGCAGAACTCAATATTATGATTAAAACAAGCGCAGCACATAATGGTCCAACGGGGCCTATGCGTTTGAAATCTTTTGAATATCAGCGCCCACTAGCCGACACTAAACATGTGGGTGAAATCGCAAAGACTTACTTTATGCGTGAAGCACATAACGCTGGTTTTGATGATGCCATCTTTGTCCACAATAATCGAGTATTGGAAGGCAGCATTTGGAATCTTGTGGGGTGGGATGGGGAAGGGTTAGTCTGGCCGAAAGGGCCTAAGTTACACGGCACCATGATGCAAATCATAGAAGCAATGGCGCAACAAGCTGGAATAAAGCAAAGCTGTGTTGATATTTCGTTAAGTGAAATAGAGCAGCTAGATGGGCTTGCACTACTAAACTCTTGGACGCCCTGTGTTCCCATCGCGGAGCTTGATGGGATAAAACTTAAATTAAACCATGATTTTTATACATTACTACGAACGTTATATGATAATGCTGTCGTGACTCGGTTAACTGATCTGAACTTTAGATAGTTAGTATCCGTCCGACAGTACGCGGGAATCGATTTGGATGAGGTTAACTCACGTCTTATCAAAACCTTTTCGCTGTATATAGTTATGTAGGATAAATGCTTTGAGCCTGCTATTGTCTACTTTATCCATTGTAAAAGAGATGGCAAGCTCCAGTGGAGTGATCACTTTTATGGAGTTTATCTTTGCAAGTAATGGAATAGGATCACCGAGGTATAGTTTTGCGATCCGACGGGCTAAATTGGCTTGGATCGCGCTTGCTTTGAAGGGAAAAGTATTCAGCAGCCCACCAGATTGTGAAATAGAAACAATATTAAAGGGCATGTATTGAGAGGAGACTCTCAATCTAACAGGGGTCGAAGGGCAAGTTCGCCAACTGCGCGCTGAGCCTGCTTGTGTGGCTTCGAGAATACTCGGAGCCTCGACATTATGCTCGAGTAAATCAATCAGGCTCGATAGATTGGTAAGTGGAAACTCAACGTGCTCATTGTCGTTTTTAGCCACGATACAAAACTGTGAATGACTCGAAATACTTGCCAGTAACTTTTTAATTTCCGCATAAGTTTGCTGCGCCTGCTTTGGAATATTGTCTGATGGCCGTTGTTGCTCAGTGAGATGACTAGTCAACGTTCGATTAATAAACAATAACTCTTCCTTTGTTAGTTTCATGGCTTAACACATCCATTGGGTGGTTGATATTTATCCAGCAAGGTTTGTACCAAATTACTAGCCGTCGCGGCTTAGCATGAAGCAAAGCATGGCTAGATTAAGCAGTCACTTGATCAACCATTACTCTTGAGGCAAAAAAACGTACCAAAGTGGCAATGAATTGCCTGTGAAGCTAGGTTTTTATCTGAAATATCAAGCGTGGAACTACCTATTGCTTTCTTTTTGACCTGTTTTTAGTTGGTATTGAGGTGGAATGGTGTTTGCTAAGACTAGTTATCTAGTTAACTAAACTTTGATTATTTCATGCAGATATTTTTTATAGGATCACAAGCCTCAGGGCTTAGCGAGGCTACAATTAGCGCTACGTCTGAGATTGCTCTAAACAGGGAAGACTACCAATTTAACACAAATACAAAAATACAACGGACAGGAGCGTTTGAACAAAATTTGATAGAGGCGGTACAAGCTAAGCCTGCTGTTGAGATAGAAAACTATAAAAATGAGCAAGAGCCACTGAAATTCCAGTTTGCAGAGCATGAGGTTTTGTTTGATCTTGCAAGTCTCGCACAACAAGATGAAGCTGCCTTTGAGGAGCTTAAACGACTGCTAGCGGACATTATGGTCAACCCGATAAAGGTCACGATCGGCAGTAAAGATCAATCTCAGTTACTACTGTTTAACAATTTAGAGCTGGACTTCTTGGCATATAAAGAACTCTCGGAACGGCTGGAAATGTTAGCAAAGCTCGACCATGAAACCGAAAGTCAAAAAGCGCTAGCACAGCAAGATAGAGATCGCATCCGTACGGTAATAGCAAGTTTACATGCTCGATTAGAAAGAGGCCAAGAAACCGTGCTTGGTGGGACAACACTAAAATCTTTGGATTTGAATCGCAAAGATTTTGAGCTTGAACTAGATAGCCTGTTTACCAGTGTTGGCTTTGATTCGGATATGCCAGTAACCGGCGCGACTTGATTGCTGTGACCATGATTGTTTAGCAGGATTTGCACTTTTTACCAGGTATAAAAAGTAGTAGCCCATGCCCGAATCTCACCGTTTAAAAAGAACGGGGTTAGACTATACTTGACAGGCGTTTTGAGCGAATAAAAGACGCTCGTCAACGTTACTTTTGTTCCACAAAGCGCACGTTCCACTAACTTATTTATGCCCCAAAACAAGCTAGAAAATTTTGCTTAAAGGGCTAACAACACCGTTAGCGCCTTGCTGCGAATGCACAGTCGGTGAGCTTCAAATACCGAGATTACGCGGATGATAATCGTGATAAAGTGATGACACTGAGTAATGACGAATTCTTACGGCGTTATTTGCAGCATGTACTACCGAAAGGATTTATGCGTATTCGGCATTACGGTTTTTTAGCTAATGCATGTCGCAAGCGAAAGTTAGCGCTGATAAGGTCGCAGGCGTCATGCACATGCAGAGTAAAGAGGCCAAAGACAGGAGAAAACGTGACATTGATACCGAATTGGGCTTGTCAGCATTGTAAGGTAGGTATCTTGCGGCTAATTGGCGTATTCAAGTTAGATGCAACACCGGCCAAAGTAGACCGAACGAGTTAGCAGCTTGATAGCTGCTCAAAATCAATTAGTTAACCTGCTTAATTGCTCAGGCTAGCGGCCTCTGTACGCTAAAAAAATATAATTGCTTATTAAGGTAAATTTAGGTGTAATGAATACATAATGAGCGCTGAGCAATGCAGGGAAAGCTTACATAACACTAGCTAAACTGAATACACTAGCTAGGAAAGTGAGAGCCTCCAAAAAGCAAATTCCCTTAGCATAAATAACACCAACTCTGAGACATCGAGCGGGTAGCAGCTCAGTCCAACAAGCGATTATGCAACACAAACTGCGTGTCGCATAAATACTAAAGTGTTAGGGCGTAAGCCACCTACAGAGTTCAGCACTAAAGAAAGGATTACACATGAAAATAGAAGTTTCCTGTAAAAATGGCAGTAGTAAAAAAGCAAAAGGAGATCTTCTTGAAGGGTTAGCTAAAAAGCTATTATTGGCGCAAAACTATGATGTAATTGAAGAAATTCGTACAGTTGGTGCTGAACTGGATTTACTTTGTAAGCATAAGGTCAATGGTAAAGAAATATATGTAGAGTGTAAGGCTCAAAAAGATCCTGTTTCTGCACCCGTATTAAGGCAATTATGGGGGACTGTAGATTTTGAAGATTATTCTGAAGGTTGGCTTATAACGACATCAGAGCTAACCAAAGACGCAAAAGGCTTTGTAGAAAGCTGGAAAACGAAACCGAAAGAGAAATCATCTCGTTTAAGTTTTTATACTCCAGAATTAATAATTGACTCACTAAAAAGTGCGTCAATTATTCGCACCCCTCCAACCGATTCAGCGAACAAGTTTGTTGGCTCATCTGACGCATTAGGTGATTGGACATTACTACTATCAGAGTTCGGTGTTTATTGGTGTGTCTATACACTAAAAGGTGGAGCACCTTTTGGCGTTCTAGTTTATAGTGCCTCGACAGGCGAACATATAAAAGACAAAGAAACGATTAATAATTTGTCTTTATTGGATAGTACGTTAGCTGATTATGATCTTGAGGTAGGCATTAAGTCTGAGCAATCAATTTCCACAAACTTATCTAAAAAATTACCACCAGTTGTCGAGGTGCAAATAGGAGAGTCATGGGATGATTATCGTCCAGCAAGGCCTAAAGATTTCGTAGGTAGAGATGTAACTCAAAAAGATATATTAAATTTTCTAAGTTCAGCGAAAACTAACTCAGGTACAAGAATTTTTGCTATAACAGGCAACTCTGGATTAGGGAAAAGCTCTTTAATAGCGAAACTTAGAGATAGAGCAAGAAATAAGCACTACCGAAAAAAGTATTTTGTTTACGCTGTAGATATTCGTGGTGCCCGAGAGCCTTCATATATTCCAGCATCTTTAATTGAAGCTTTGAGAGAAGCGCAAAAAAATGGTTTTGGTAATACAAGCGACTTATCACTTACTGATCCTAGCTCGCCTTTAAACTCTGAGAGTATTAGCGCATATCTGGACTCTTTAAGAGAAAAAGAACAAGTTGTTTGTTTGATATTTGACCAGTTTGAAGAGCTCTACTCTAAACCTGAATTATTTGGTATTTTTAAAGCTGCAAAAGACCTAATGCTCGATATAGCAAGCAGTAAAAGTAATATTGTTCTTGGCTTCGCTTGGAAGACAGATAGTACGACTCAACAAGATCACCCCGCATATCATTTGTGGCACGAACTATCTGATCACCGAAAAGAGTTTCGGTTGGGGGTTTTTGAAAGTGGAGAAATATCTAATTCCTTAACTAAATTTGAAAAGGAAATAGATCAAAAAATATCTGCAGAGATTAGACACCAGATCTCTCAAGTTAGTCAGGGCTTTCCATGGTTGTTGAAAAAGTTATGTATTAACCTCTATGAAGGTATAGTAAAGGGAGAGAATACTGACTCATTATTTGTAGATCTTGATATTAAGCGTTTATTTGAAGCAGATTTAGATGTACTAACACAACAAGAATTAGTTTGCTTGAGACTTATTGCTCAAAAAGCACCTGCCGATTGGAGTGAAATCATTGAAACTTCTGGAACGACAGTTCTTAATAGTTTGGTACATAAGCGTCTAGTCATTAAAAGTGGTGATCGCCTCAATGTGTATTGGGATATTTTTAAAGATTATTTATTATCCGGCAATGTTCCTGTTGTCCCTTACAATTATATTCCATCATCTGACGTATCGTCTCTTCTAAATATTTGTACAAAATTACTTATTGATAAGTATGTAACTTCAGGTGAAATTGGGCAAAAAACAGCTCTTAATGAAAAGACCATTTGGAATATTGGTGCAGATCTCGTGATGTTAGGCTTAGCAGAAAGAGATGGAACATCTTTCAAGGTAAGTAGCAAGCTTAGCAACAATGATGAAGAGACAATACTGAAATCACTTCGTAATATAATGAGTAAGCATGCATTAAAAATACTGCTGTTTAAGAATCATGCAGGAAAAACTATTAACCACGATACTATCCTAGAAAATCTTAAACAATGCACCCCAAGAGCTAAGTTTGGAGATAAAACATGGAATACATACTGTAACAGACTTACGAACTACTTGATTTACACAGGCTTCCTATTGCAAGCAGGAAGAAATATCGTTGTTCAAGATACAGGAACTGTAATATTAGACCGTGAGGGGCTTGCAAGAAGAGGCAAACAAAGGGGGAAGGTATTTTCTATATCGGTATCACCATTCTCCGTTCTTATGGAAATGGAAAATATTTCGAGTTCAGGGGCTAAAATTGAAGACGTACAAAGAAATGCACTCTCGGTTTTGAAAAGGTTTGAGCTTGTCACGGTCAATCAAGGGTTAGTAACTTTAAATATGGATTCAATAGAAAAATCGGGTGGTAACAAAGAAGCTATATGGGCTGCAGCTAAGAATGAAAGTTCATTTTTAAGTTGTATCGATCTAATGACAGAATCCCCTGATTTAGACACTAGAGAAATTGCAGAGAAAATTTCAGATGAATTTGAGCTTAATTGGTCAAAAGGCTCCAAAGTGAGAAATGGCGGGATACTAAAACAATGGTCTTCTTGGGTTAAAGAGGGAATCGAGTTAACTATTGTACCTACTCCACCAGGGCGCCCTAACAAGTCATTACAGCAGGGCATATAAAAGTTGGCTTTGCTCCTGCGTCGCTATTTTAGCCAACAATTATTTGCCGCTGAATGAGGCGTTAGTTTACCAATCAAGATCATCACCCTAAATTCAAATCTAGGGTGAAACCTTGATTATAAATGGTTCTGAGGAAGCTGTGATTGACTGAGTATAGCTACAACTAATATGAAACCATCTTCTTTTGTAAAGTAAGCGGTATGCTTGCCTACAGGGAAATAGAATCCGCTTGGGTATATTTCATCGCAACTGCGACCAATAGCTGGATTATCAGCAAGCATTTGAAAACCAGTTAGTAACGTATCTTTATAGCTTCGCCACTGCATCTCGGAGAAATTGTTCACTGTGTAGCTTTTAATTTTCCGTAAATGAGCCTGAGCTAATTTACTCAGTTTGTATTTTCTCTTTTGCATATCGGGTTATAAGGCATTTAAAAAGTCTTCACCATCAACCACATCACCTTGTGCTAAGTCTTGTTTTGCGGACTCGAAGCAATGTCTAAGGTAATCGGCTTTCATTGCTTCTAGTTCTTCATAGTCCTTGATAGACATTACAACTACGGCATCTTTACTGTTCTTGCTAATCTTCACAGGCTCACGTTGGGCGCTTAGGAGTAGCTCACCAAAATTACGTTTGGCATCATTTGCTGTTAATGTATGCATGATCAATCTCCAAATCTGGAATTACAGTAAGATTATAGTGGATCGCATGAAGTGGTCAACCTAATTAAATCGTGCGATTTGTGTAAAAGTTAAACTAACAAGCAATTTAAGAGGGATTCACAACGCTTGTCATTTTTGCTTCTACTTCAAATTTAGTGTTTATGGCACAATGCTTTAGGTTTGGGTGGAGGCGTTGTTCACCCCTCAATTGGGCGTTGGTATGACTCCCTCTGTCAAGTTATACACACTGCTCCTTGCCTAACTTTAAGCCATAATTTCCTAACTCGAATTAGAAAGAGTTAATGAATAGGATGAAGCAAGTAATTTCGTCGGTTTTCTTGCTGGTATTCGTTGGTTACTCACTTTTATGAGCAGAGCAGACTTTACTTAACTCGTCCTATGCCGATTATCGGTGGCACCTGTCTTCAGTCTATGTTCGTGATTCAATGTTGCGGTAGTAACATTACCATCCTAACGCCGTCGGTGGTTGTGCCACCACCGATGCTTGATCCAATGCATTAACTCTAATTCGTTCATATTAAGCAGGTACTCTTGATAATCTTAACTTAGGATTTATCGGCGAGAGCACAATCTGTTTTGCGATTGCCCAGATATAAGCAATCATTTCACGGGCAATGGCGGTGACAACGAGGTTGTAATGCTTGCCTTTATTAATGAGCTTTTTATAACGTTTACAGAGCCTTAATTGTGCTTTCCATGCGATATCAACAATCTGCTTTGGTAAACCCTCTTGTCGTTTTTGTAACTCGGTCGATATGTTGGCTGCATGACGGTAACTATGAGCACCCTCGACTAATAAACGTCTAGCACGACCATTGCCACATTTAGTAATTGCACCAATGTGTCTTTTACCGCCACTCGAGTGTTCGCTTGGTACAAGACCTAGGTAACTCATTAGTTTTCGCGGATGGTCGAAGCGGGTTAAATCGCCAAGCTCAGCGACAACGCCAGCGGCTACAAGTAAACGAACACCTCTCATAGCCTGAATGGCTTTAACAACAGGGTAGTAACGCCATTGACAAACATGATGAGAGAGTTCATTGTCTAGTCGCTCTAATCGTGTAGTTCGCTCGTTGATGGTTTGAATAAACTCTTGTAAAACGATTTGTTGTGCAGGGTGTGGCAATACCAGTTCGGTAAGCCAATGTAAGTGTTTAAGGGACCAGTTTGCAGTGCCTGCATAGTTTATATTGTTGCGAAGAAGAAGTACTTTTAACTGGTACTTCGCATCTTTTAAGTCTTTCATCGCGACTTATCGAGCACGAGATAAATCACGAATAGCTTCATCTTCAGGCTCAGGCACATAAATAGGTGTTAAGTCTTCAGACTTAAGTAATTTAGCTAATTTAAGTGCATCACGCTTGTCAGTTTTAACACGTTCACCAGGCTTTTTAGGGATAAGCGAGGGGGCAACTACGTAACAGCAATGCCCACGAGAAGTAATTAAGCGATAAATCCAGTAACCACAAGGGCCAGCTTCATAAACGAAATGTATAGTTGCATTAGGGTATTTAGATTCAAATTGCCTGATGAGCCTTTTTATAGCTACTTTAGCAGAAGAAATACGACCGAAATGAATGGGGTGTGCGCCGCGATTATCTTCAATATAGGCAACCTCAATGAATTCTTTATGAGTATCTAAGCCAATGAAAAGTATGTTATGTTTAGTCATGCTAGCCTCTGCTATATAGTTATTTGACAAACTAATTATGGCTATGGCTATGGCTTTGAGCTAACCCACGAAAATGCGGAGGCTAGCACCGTGTGGGGGCCATTATGTTTATACGCATTCGAAGTTTATCGATGGAAAGGAAGCAATGAAATTAGCACAGTTGAATATAGCGTCGGCCAAATATCCATTGGATGCGCCGGAAATTAAAGAATTTGTTGATAACTTGGATTTGGTTAATGGTATTGCCGAGGAAAGCGAAGGCTTTGTTTGGCGCTTAAAAGATGAAAGTGGTGATGCTACCAATATCCAGCTATTTGATGATCCGAGTATGATTGTAAACATGTCTGTTTGGGATTCAGTTAATGCACTAAAAAACTTTATGTTTAGAACCCACCATAGAGACTTTATGCGCCGAAAAAGTGAGTGGTTCCATCGTCTTGAGCAGGACAATTATGTTCTTTGGTGGGTTGACGATGACCATATTCCCAGCACAGAAGAGGCACTAGAACGGTTAGAGTACCTTCGCAAGAATGGTGATAGCCCTAATGCGTTTACCTTCAAAAGTAACTATACACCTGATGACGTAAAAGCGTCGGAGTAAAATGCGTATAACAAGCTAATTAAACCGTGGACGCAAAACAGCAGGCTTGCGCTCATTCTTCGCTGAGTTTTGCCTGCTATTTTGTGCCGTTTACAACGGCGTTAGAAGCCTATGAGAACTTATGCCTCGTCGTAGAGAATGAAAAGGGGTCGCAAATAATCTCGCTGAATTACTGAGTGGTCGCAATAATGATTACTTAGTCTATTGGGCTGTAGGTCAGCTATTTCTATTTGCTCAAAAGCATGAAGTAGATATGATCTTGCTAGATTTAATAAATTGTACAGGCGATATCAGTTCACCCTTATTAGAAGATATGTGCCAGTATATGAGTTCTGAAATTACGCGAATACTTAAAGCACATAAGCTACCAGATGAATGGGTGAAATCAATTTCAGCTAAATTTAGCTTTAATCAAGAGTATCAGGAAAAATATCATTACTGGCGCTCAGAGTTAGGCAAACCCTACTTAGTTCAAGTAGAAATTGAAACTAACTTAGGGTATGTAAATAAGGCTACTCAAGGGGGCAATGTACAGCCTCACGACCCTTTAAAAGAACAACGGAGAGCCGGCTTCTAACAAGGTCGTTAAACAAAGGACACAAAACAGCAGGCTTGCACTCATTCTTCGCTTAGTTTAGCCTGCTATTTTACGCCGCCCATTATGCGGGCGTTATATTGCAAATGGAGTTCAGGTGAAAAAATCGATATTCTTATTTTTTTTAATATCTTTTAACTCTCTAGCTGGAGGTTACTATCAAAATGTAAATCAAGGATATGATCCTATTACAGGCCTGTTTTACTATCCTGTAAAACATAGACCTGAATCAGGAGGAATGTTTTCAAGTAAATCAAACACTCGCATTAAAAACATTCTCATTTTTGATCCAACCTCTGAAACAAAGTCATTTTTGTTTAAACCTGAACAAGTATGGAATATTCAAACATTTACTTTTGAAACAGTCTTAAACTCTAGCGGTGTTCAATTTTTCAATAGCAGTTACATCGCTCTAAATAACTCTTCCGAAATTTCTAGAAAATTGAAAGATAAGCTTCTTATTATTACTGAGTCAGAGAAATCAGAAAAATTAACTATGTGGTTTTAACAAGTAGCTCAAAGTGGACGCAAAACAGTTGGCTTGCGCTCATTCTTCGCTAATTTTAGCCAACAATTTTGCGCCGGATAAACGAGGCGTTATATTTTTATCTAAGATATTTTTGTATTGCATTTTACTAATTTTTAATTGTTCAAGCTTGTCGAGTTTAATAAGTGTTTGTTGTGTTTTTAAAGGGTTTTTAAGTAGTTAAAATGTTGTTTTTTTATTTTTACGTTGTTATATATAAGGTGTTTAAATGCTTGGAATGAAATTTTTCTTCGTAATATTTATTTCTTTTTCTGTGAGCGCTCACTCTGGAGGTAATGATTTTCTTAGTATGATTGAGCGAGCAGAATCTGGGTCTACCATAGAGATAGAACCTGGAGATTATGATGTTTGTTCTACAGTGTATATTAAAAATAAAACTGACATTAAAATAGTTGGTGTGGGTGAGGTTAAAATTAGAAAGTGTAACTCATTTAATGGTGAATATATATTGTCAGTCATTGATTCAGATAATGTATCAATTGATGGTGTTTCATTTTATGGTTTGACAGATGCTAAATATATTAATGAAAACACTACCAATATCGTCTGGGGAGAGCAGGGTGTGTTATTCTCTGGTACGTCGGGTTCGTCAGTTGAAAATAGTAATTTCTATAATTTTGGTGATGCGGCATTACGTATAACCTCATCCAGGAGTCATTATTCTGGAGAGCAGGTTAATTCTAAAAATTTTCGTGCTGAAGGTAATGTTTTCTATAATGTAACTCAAGTTACAACTACACATCCATGGAGTAAGGATTTTGGAGGAACGAGGGATATAATCTTTAAAAATAACTTATTCTATGAAATGAAAGGAGGGTTGAAAATATCATCACGTAAAGGTGTATCTAATGCATTAGTAGAAGGTAATATATTTAATTTCATACATGGCTCTGCAATGGAGGTTAATTATTATTCTAACGTTGTTATTAAGGATAATTCCTTTTCAAACGTTAATAAATTTATTCTCAATGTATTCCCAAACTCGATCAGTAATGTTAATGAAGCAATAGACTGGAATGGATTGTCTTTTATAAAAAATACTGCATTCAAATCAAGAGGAGGCATCCGTATTGTTTCAGATATTGCGGGGGAGTTAATTTCTGGAAAGCATGTTTCAAATGTAATTATTAGTGCTAATAAGTTTGTTGATGTTGATATGAGTTTATATGGCGTATCTAATAGATATATTATTAATTTTTTAGAGAATGAAAAAAAGTTTATATATTCTGTGGTTAAGATGAATTCGTATAATACATCTGGTGATGTGTCATTGTTGAATGTTGAACACTCTACAAATGTACAATCTTTGGATAATGTTGAACTAAAGCTTTAATAAGTTATATGGTGTTAACTCGTCTGTTTTATTCACTTTCCAATACAGGCTCCATATTTGACGGAGAGTCTGGAAATTTTGCGGTATATTAGACAATATCAAAAATAAAGATGCCCTAGTAATCACTGATAATGGGCAAATAACATGAGCTAAAAATGGTACTTCATTAACTGAAAGCTCCAAACCGAAAGAAAATACTAAGTCTGAGTATGTGGGAGGAAGCAGCGGTCATTGGATACAAGAAAATATTGATAGTGGAAAATTAATAATTCTAGAAGGCGGCTCTATTTGAGAAATAGAGCCTTTAGAGCAAATTGATGCAATGCTATGGCTTCCTATTTCAGAAATCACAGTTGCAACATCCGATAGGGGATCTCCTGGATACGACTACTTACTTATCAATACTGATGATAATGAAAAAGCTCACGCCAAGTATTTAGGTAGCAAGTAGGGCTAAATAAGTTAATTAAGTATGGGACTGCTAACGCTTGGCTCAGTTCCACTACATAAGTTTATCCAAGCATTATCAGCCCCTTATTGTGGCGTTAGAAATAAAATGGAGTATCTGCAATGAAGAAAGTTTTAGTGGTCTTTTTCACTTTATTAATTTTCGGATGTAACACTACACCTAAAGAATCTATTTCGACGGATAGCTTTCACTTAACGTCAAATGATCCTGAATACGGCTACACAGAGAAAAAGCCAATAGAATTGGGCAGTTTTTTACGTGGTACTAAAAATGCGAGTGCACACATAGAATATTTTGAAGGGCTAATAGGTCCGAACGGTGAAAAAGTTAAAGTGACACGGCTTGGGAGTTGCTGTGCATTTGAAGATAAATCCATGCCTTTTGGCGGTGGTTTATTAGATCGCTACCAACTGACATACGAAGGTCAAGAAAAGCCAGCTATTATTTACGTCAATTTATACAAATTTAATAAACCTTTAGCGCCTAAAGGTTTTTCATTGCTGTAAATTATTTCTAACAAGGCAGTTATATAACTCGGAGTTACATTGAGTTAAGGTTTAAGTTATAAATTTCGAATTTGATTACCTTCATGTGTCTATATGGCTGCACCTATGGTTCTTGGTTCATTTTTAATGCATTTACTATTAGGTACTAAAAATGCCGCTGAAGCTAATGTTTTAACGCTTCTCAACATTAAAGATGTTACGGTTTGATTTACAAGAAAAAGTTTTACTAACATAAACTCTAGGATTTTATTGAAAAGACAAAGTGGTAAAGTATTGTTGATTAACGCATGGGTTAATACGGCTTGGCGTGGTTCGTGCCTGACCAGAATTAGTCGGTTATGCTAGGCGTTATGTAGATGGATAAATATGAAGAAGAAATTGCTACTCGTTGCTGTGCTCCTAAGCCCATTAGTTTTTTGGTACGGATACAAACCTATCCGAATATTTGCACCTGAGCTCAACGGTTTGGACTGTGTTAGTGCTACCGTCTGTATTGATGACCCTTCTAAACTTGATGAAGCATCAAAGCTGTATTCATCAGCATATTTTTTCACAGAAAAAAAGGTGGCTTCATTCGAGAAAAGCCCTAAAGTTATTTTTTGCTCTACCTCTGCCTGCTTTAACTCATTCGGTCTTGATGAAATGAGGGCTATAACAATTAGTACAATTGGTGTAATCGTAGGTCCTAGAGGTTGGAACTCGACTTTTCTTGCTCATGAATTTGTTCATCATTTACAGCATGAAAAACTTGGTAACTTTGAGGTATGGCTAGATACTCCTCAATGGTTTATGGAAGGTATGGCTTACTCTCTCACTGATACACGTGAAGTGTTAGATGAACCATGGGAAAGTCACCGTGCTAAGTTTGAGCTTTGGAACAAGAATTTAGAGACCGATAATTTCTGGCAAAGGGCGCGTTCACTGTAAATTCACATAACAAGTTGATTAACTTTGCGCTTTTGGCGCCGGACGCAGAAAGCTGCGCTGGTTAGTGAGGCGCTATACCTAAGGGAGAATGTTGTAAATGGATGATCCAATAGATAAATTTAATACCTTATGGGGGCAGGCGCTTTTGGATACGCCGCTCAAGCAAAAAAGTGCAGTCTGCGTTTCAACAATAAATGAAGACGGATTTCCTGAAAGTCGTTTTGTCGATTTAAAAGCGGTAAATAAATGTGGCTTGGTATTTTGCACATATCTTGATTCAAATAAAGGAGACGATATTCGTAGGGAGCCAAAAGTTTCTTTAGCTTTATGGTGGGATCATATTGGCATTCAAATACGAGCCGTTGGCGTTGCGCAACAAATATCTGAAGAAGAAGCAATTAAATATTGGCAAACGCGTTCAAGGGATGCTCAATTGACCACAATGTGTTTTAACCAGAGTAAACCTCTATCTTCAGAATCAGAATTAATATCAAAATTTGATGATATAAAAGAACAAATGGCAGGTAACATSGTACCAAAACCAAAAAATTGGGGGGGTTACATAATAAAGCCTTTATCAATTGAGTTTTTGACATTTAAAGAAAACCGCTTACATCTGCGTGAGCTATACAAAAATGCGGATGGGCAATGGAGCAAGATGCTATTGCAACCTTAAATTCAAAAGGTATAACCAAGACTCAAAGCCGAACAGGTAACCGTTGGCTTGGTTTCACTTCGCTTCACAAAATAGCTAACCCACCGCTAAAGGCAGGGTTAGCTATTGAACGGAGTTAACATGCTGAAGTATATAATGAAAAGCAAGTGTGGGCTATTTCCTGGCGCTGGAACCTCTTTACGTACACTTTTTTTCACTGCTTTTTAAACGCAAATTTTCAGCCAAACTAAGTACTATAGAGTCAGCATGTGGATACAAAGGAAGTTGATGGTTTGTGGAATTTTTCACCTAATGAACTACCCAAAGTTGAAAAGTGACAAAACGGTTTCGGACGATTCAAGTGTTAATGAACGAAGGGAGGAATGACTCGCAATTTACTATTCCTCAGTTACCYCAATTAATGAAGCTCCACAAAGTTTTTGCATCAACACTGACATTCACTATTATTTGCTGACCATGGCTAGGCTAGCTATTTATGCACAAGTTTGACTTGTAGTAAGAAGTAACTTCAGACTAGAGCGATATTATGCTTTTGATCATAGGTATGTTAGGCGATTAACTAACTTCTTTATAACGAGTTCAGATTAAAATAGAAATAGATCGGGTACAATGGAGTAAAAGAAGGAGTCATGATGAAGTATCCCACACCGTTAAAAGCGGGTAGTAAAATTGCGATTACGGCATTCTCAGCAGGTGTACCTGCTTCTATGCACGCGAGACTAGATAATGCTTTGAGTTATCTAGCGCAACAAGGCTTCGAGTTGGTGGTTGGTGAATGCCTGAGAGATAACCACAACTATGTAAGCGCAGATGCCAAAACCCGTGTTAATGAACTTATGGGATACTTACTCGATGACACAATAGACGCCATCATGCCACCATGGGGCGGAGCAATTGCGATGGATGTTCTGAGTCAACTTCATTGGGAGCATTTAGCACAAGCTAGGCCAAAGTGGATCATCGGTTTCTCTGACGTCAGCACTTTGCTTAGTGCCGTAACTTGCAAACTAGGTTGGGCAAGCGTTCATGGGACTAACCTTATGCAGTTAAATGGCCACCAGCAAGACCCGCTGACGATAGGGCTTTTTGACCATTTGAGGTGCACGCCTAATAACTCCTTCACACAGTTTCCTTCTACTCACTATGAGGCTGATCCACTCAATTTTGTTGACTTTCCCGATGCTGGATTTAACTTGTCCACCACGACTCAGTGGCGTACTTTAGCGAACCGCGAAAGCAGCAAGCGGTTTACTGGTAGATTATTAGGGGGTTGTTTAGATATTCACATGTTATTGGCAGGCACTGAATATTTTGATTTAGACACTTTTTTACAGGAGCATCCCAACGAATCAATAATTTTATACTTTGAAAACGGCGAAATGCCGCCAGCTGCTTACTATCGTGCGCTGCAAAGTATTAAACTACGGGGCTGGTTTTCGAAAGTTGCGGGGGTCTTAATTGGTCGTAACCCCGAGCCGCTAGCAAAAGATAGCGACTGGACGCACGTGGATGCCTTGCAATATGTATTTGCTGATTGCGATTTCCCCGTGCTATATGATGTCGACATCGGTCATCAAGCACCGAATTTAACGCTTATTAACGGCGCATATGCTGAAGTGATATGTAACGACGCTTTTTCAATTACACAGACATTAATATGAACCTAGAATATAAAATTGGCTTGGTAGATGACCTCCTTGCGATAGAGAATCAAATTCCTGAATTTGCTACGCCAAGAAAGCGTGAGGAAGTCGTAGATAAGCTGCGAGATAAACAACATTTATTGCTGGTGGCGTACGATCAAGGCAAGCCTGTAGGGTATAAGTTAGGTCACGAACTACCAAACAATGAGTTTTATAGTTGGTTAGGCGCGGTTGTTCCTGAACATCGTGGTAATGGTATTGCGAAACAGCTATTGGTGATGCAAGAGGCTTGGTGTAAGGCACAAGGCTATAGCGCCATCAGAGTAAAGTCGAGAAACCTTTTTAAAAACATGCTATTGATGCTAATAAGTCGCGACTACCAAATTGTAAAATGTGAACAGATCAATGGCGTATCAGATAGCAAAATTCACTTTTATAAACAATTATAAAAAGTCCAGTATTTGATATTAGGCTATGTTGTCATCAGATGAGCTGGTGGCGTTTCGCCGCCATATTCCTGCTAATATTGAGCCACTGATATTATGCCAAACTGAAAATAGGGTACCAGCCACAGCCGCCGCAGGAGTAAAGAACTTCATGGCAAGTGCGACGGCAAGTCCTGAGTTTTGCATCCCCACTTCAAAAGCCATTGTACGGCATACTTTTTCTTCAAAACCGAGTCTTTTTGGAATGAAATAACCCAAAAGTAATCCTGTGATATTGTGTAAGATCACTGCGACCAGCACAACGAGTCCGATGCTTTCAAGCTTAGGTTGATTAAGAGAAACAATTACTGCGATAATAAAAATGATGGAGAGCATGGACAGTAAAGGTAAAATAGGGGTTGTGTTGATAACGGAATGCGCCAACGGCTTGGCAAATAAAGTATTGAAGGCAACGCCAACAGCCACTGGAACTAGCACAATTTTTAGCAGGCTCATCAACATATCAGAAAATTGAATATCAACCACTTGCCCTATCATTACCGTAGTGAGTAATGGTGTTAAAAGCACGCCGAGTAACGTACTCGTTGCTGTCATAGAAATCGATAACGCGACGTCTCCTTTGGCGAGATAACACAAAACATTACTTGCCGTGCCGCCAGCAACTGTGCCCACTAAAATCATACCAATTAATAAGTCGGTTTCTAAGCTCATTGTGGTTGCAATAAAGTAGGCAACACTCGGCATCACTGTAAATTGTAGGCAGACCGCCACGATAATCGCTTTTTTGTTATCGAAAACCCGCAAAAAATCTTTTGCGGTAAGGGTCAACCCCATAGTGAGCATAATAAACATAAGTAGAGGAATAATTGTACTTTTAAATGGGATCAAGAGGGCAGGGTAAAGGTATGCAATCATTGCTGCCGCGATAGCCCAAAGTGGAAATAACTGTAAGATTTTTTTCATGATGTTTTGATTTGAGTGGGTAACCATGTATTGATACCCCGATACTAACGAACTTTTTAAAAAATACCTATGGCGTATGGCGTGAAGAGTTTGTAAGTTATTTATCCAAGCCTCAGGTTAATTAAATAACATAGATGGTTACACTTTAGGTCATATTCTCATTGAGATTGTTACTTGGCGTTGTGTATAGTTGTGAAAGTTACATCAAGGTCCATGGAATATAAAAATGAAAACAATTTCTTCTAGCTTTAAAAAACTACTATTACTGGTTGCATTGATTTTAGTTGCGGGATTCTACGGGTATTCAAAATATCAATTTGCACTAACTGTAAGTAACGATGTAAAGCAGCTACAACCATACGGCTCAGAGCAGTTAGAGTTAATAGATGTATCTGAGTCTGCAAAGCGTTTTACTGTGCGTATTGCCGTTAGCGGGCTGGAGCCTAAATTTGCGGAGTCGGCAGAATTACAGTCATATTACAGTAACATAGCACGCAACTATGTTTGCCAAAGTGATTATTTTGAGCCTAAATTTGAAGAAGGACATCAAATTAGCATTGAGTTTAGCAAAGCCGATTCTGCTCAAACCGTTTATGAAAGAGCCTCAGTGATAAAAAGTGACTGTGGTGTAAGCCGCAGTTAACGTATCTCAAAATTAACCTGAACTGGCTCGTTTGCTGTGCACTAGCGCAGCAAATATAATTAGACTTCCGATCCCAAGTCGAATGAGATCGGCTTCTTTGTTCCAGATAAATAAGTTGACTAAAATTCCCGCAGGGATAAGGGCGTTATTCATCACAGCTAACTCGCCGACAGATACGCGGGTTAATCCCACATTCCACACAAAATATCCTATACCTGAAGCAATGAGACCTAAGTAAATCAAAATACCCCACTGTTGGCCAGTAGTGGGGAGCTGTTGTAAATTACCAAATAAAACAAGGCCAAGAGCTAAGACACAAGATGCACCGATGAAGAAAAAGCCGAAACTTTGGTGATGAATTAGCGAGTGTTGCGCACTCAAGCGCTTATAACTGACTTGTCCTATAGCAAAACAAAGGTTTGCACCTTGTACCAATAATAAACCAAAAAAATAGTCACTCGTTAGCTCTGTAAACCGAATAGTAATTGCACCGAACATTGCGATAAGCGCTGAAGTTAAAAAAGTACGATTAAACGACTTGTTGAGTAAATCATTAAGAAGCGTAATGTAAACGGGGGTCATTACAGTAAATAGCAGCACCTCTGGCACACTGAGATATAAAAATGAGTGATAATAAAAGCTATACATTAAGCCAATTTGTACAGCACCAATGGCCATCAATTTTAGCATTAGCGTTTTAGTAACTGATGTAGGCCGCAAAAATGGCAGAAAAACCAGTGCTGCTAACACAGTTCTTGATAAAGCGCTAAACCACGGGTCTACATTTCCTGCTAAATAGACACCGATAAGTGAAAAGGAAAAAGCCCAAAGTAAGGTGATAGTCCAAAGTAAAGTCATAGGTTTATTTTTTGAGTATTGATATTAGAGTGTATCACGAGCTGGATCATACAATGAATGTTCGAAAAAAGCGATGATAACAATCATTATAATGTGATTTTAATTTACAATATTTCGCATAAAATAACTCCCGTATTCACAGATACATCCCTTCATTGTTTTACCCATGATGTGTTTGGCCGCCGCTGCGGCCTTTTTTCTTTCCAAATATGTTTGATGACAACCGCCTGAAAAATCTCATTAGCAAATGCGGTATTGAACAATCGCGACAAATTAAATTTTTGATTGTGTAAATACAACTAGAGTCAGTTTATTTTTGAAGTTAGTTTTGCTGCGGTTTAATTGGTATTTAGACAAATCAGAGCCTGCGTAACAGAGTCACTTTATATAACTTAGAAGGTAAAGACTTAGGGCTCCTGCAAAGCGCCTTAAGCCATTCAGAAAAATGAAAATTAAACAGCAAAAGTCAACAGGCTTTAGAATAAAGTGTTACAAATTTTACGGTACGAATCTTATTTGCTTCATGTAGTATTTTGTGTGAATAAAATATTTTTTTGTTGTTATGCGTAATCTAATTTGTAATCTTTTTGTCATATTGCCTACATTGTTCTTCGTTGCAGCTGTTTGGGGTGAACACGACAACGCTCAATATCGCCTTGATACGGTTAATTACTTTTTAAAGTCCGATCCACACAAAGCACATAAATTACATCAAGCCATTGAAGTAAAAGATTTTACTCCAGCCCATACCGCTCATTTCCATCATTTAGGCGTATCGATAGCGTTATCACTTGGTCAGTTAGAGCAAGCGCAGCGCGCATTAGCTGTATTGTTTCAGAACCCGCAAAATACGTATTTCAGCGAGCATCGATTTTCAATTACTTATGATGCCAGTGTATGGCTAAGAAAAGGTGGTTATATCCGCCAATCTGAGCACCTATTAATGTGTGCGCTAAAAAGTGCACGGTCCGCGAAAGAAAAAATTAAAACGCTGAATGCCCTCGCGGTGATAGCCTATAATTACGGCGATAACACCTCGGCAAAAGACTATTTTGTGCGCTCTTTGGCAATAGGCACACGTATTAAAAATCAGCGCGCGATGGGGATAATCGAAAACAACCTCGGGGTATTGGCACTTAAAACAAATCACTTTGAGGATGCGGTTAACTATTTTAAGTTAGCCTATGCTAGGCACCAGCTAGCAGGAAGAGAGAGTAGTGAGCTAAATACCGGTCTCAACTTGTTGTTTGTATATATATTACGGGGTGAAAAAGAGATGTACGAGCGTGTGTCTCCTCGCGTGTTAGCGCTTGTGCAAAAGCACAAAAATGCCGCTCAATCAGCCTATTCACTGTGGATCGAGCGTTTTTATGATGTTACTTTCACCGCTGCTAAACTATCAAAAAGAGAACAAGCGGAGTTAATAGCAGCATTTAACGACCTCAGTGAAGCTGGTCTTAAATCACTGTTAAAACAGCATATAAGTAGGGTAGCAGGCATAAATCCTGTTAACTTAACTATAGCGATACCACAAAAAATGATGTTGGAAACAACGAATAATCATTGGCTAAATAGCGCATTGTCTTGCAATTTCTAGTCAGACTAAAGGTAATACTTCAAGCCTCACCTAAACTATACACTGTTATGACGTGTTCAAATTTATGAGTTCTATGAAGCTTTTAGTCTTTCTAAATCAGCTCAGCACACCTGAAAAGGTATCAGTGAACAAGTCCCTAAAATATTTAAATTACTGATTTTAAAATATAAATTTAAGGTTTTGGCAAGAGGCATTGCGCGACCTCAACGTTACTAAAAATCTGAGCTTGACACTGCACTCTCATCATATAATAATTTTGTTATATAATTAAATTGTTATGTATTTATGAAGATACTTTTTTTATGTTCGGGAAATGCGACGCGCTCAATTATCGCCCAAGCAATCGCGAACTTTCATGGTGGCGCTGATGTACAAGCTTTTAGTGCTGGCACTAAACCGAGTGAGATAAAGCCCGAAGTGCTAGCGCTTTTGCAGCACAAAGGCATAGAGACTGACAGCCTCTATAGTAAGCATCTTGATACCTACCGGGGTGAGCACTTTGATGTTGTGATCACCCTTTGTGATGAAGTGCGTGCCGAATGTGAACACCAATTACAAGGTCAACACATCTTGACGTGGGAAATAGCCAGTCCCTCAGCTCGACATAGTGCAAATGCCCTGCAACAAACGCTATTCGAAATAAACGAACAAGTAACTGCATTACTGCATGAAAAAAAAGTAAAGCCAGATGAAATCTCACCTTTGCAATTTTATAAGTGCTTAGCGGATGACATTCGCTTGAAGACGCTTGCCATGCTGAACGTTGAGGGTGAGTTGTGTGTCTGTGAGTTGATGATTGCGCTAGAGCAAGAAAGTCAACCTAAAGTATCAAGGCATTTATCACAACTGAAAAAAGCTGGAATATTGTGTGACCGGAAATACAAAAAATGGGTTTTTTACTCAATCAACCCAACGCTTCCAGCATGGATGCAGGCTGTTATAAACACGACAGTTCTGCATCAACCTAACTATATTGCATCGGAATTAAAACGACTTTCTTCAATGGGCGAACGCCCTAGTCGGGCTGCTGCATGCTGCGAATAATTTAGTATTAAATTTATTAACTTTCATAGTAGGAATACGTATGACAATTAAAGTTGGAATTAATGGGTTTGGGCGTATGGGGCGCTTAGCGCTTCGAGCAAGTTTCGATTGGCCTGAAATTGAGTTTGTACAAATCAACGATCCTGCGGGCAACGCCGAGACACTAGCCCATTTATTGGAGTTTGACTCGGTACATGGCAAGTGGGAACACGCTGTTTCTCATCAAGATGACCATATCCTCATAGCTGGTCATCAGTTATCGGTAACCCAAAATAAAGACATTGCTGATACTGACTGGTCACAATGCGATGTGGTTATAGAAGCCTCTGGTAAAATGAAAACCAAAGCTCTACTACAACAATATTTAGATCAGGGTGTTAAAAGGGTTGTCGTTACTGCACCGGTAAAAGAGGATGGGGTACTAAACATAGTGATGGGTGTGAACGATCATCTTTATGATGAACAGCCACATGAAATCGTGACCGCAGCATCTTGTACTACAAACTGTTTAGCACCTGTTGTTAAAGTACTACAAGACAAAATAGGTATTAAGCATGGCTCAATGACTACGATCCATGACATCACCAATACCCAAACTATCTTAGATGCACCACATAAAGATCTGCGCAGAGCAAGAGCATGTGGCATGAGCCTCATTCCAACTACGACTGGTTCCGCGACAGCGATTACACATATATTCCCTGAGCTAAAAGGGAAACTCAATGGCCATGCGGTACGTATCCCATTGGCAAATGCCTCATTAACTGATTGTGTTTTTGAGGTAAAACGCCCCACTTCTGTTGAGGAAATCAATCAGTGGATGAGAGAAGCTGCACAGACTCATCTTGAAGGGATCCTTGGATATGAGCCAAGGCCTTTAGTTTCTATTGACTATAAAACGGATCCACGCTCAAGTATTGTTGATGCGTTATCCACTATGGTTGTAAACGGTACACAGGTTAAGTTGTACGTGTGGTATGACAATGAATGGGGCTATGCAAATCGTACTGCCGAGTTGGTTTTAAAGGTTGGGCTTTCACTGGGTAAATAAATACGATGACGTTACGTTCCTTACCTCAAGATATTAGACAGTATTTGATAGTTACCGGCAATTACTGGACATTCACGCTCACCGACGGTGCTTTAAGAATGTTAGTGGTACTGCATTTTCATAAGCTAGGCTACAACCCGTTGGAAATTGCGATGTTATTTTTGTTTTACGAGATTTTCGGCGTTATTACCAATCTGGTGGGGGGCTGGCTCGGCGCTCGGATCGGGTTGAACCGAACAATGAATATTGGTCTTGGTCTACAAATAATCGCTTTATTAATGTTGGTTGTACCGGCAAATTGGCTGAGTATTCCTTATGTTATGGCGGCGCAGGCGCTCTCTGGGGTAGCCAAAGATCTCAATAAAATGAGTGCTAAAAGTGCCATCAAGGCGATTGTAAAATCTGGTCAGGAAGGAACGTTATTTAAGTGGGTAGCAATACTTACAGGGTCTAAAAATGCGCTAAAGGGGGTTGGATTCTTTCTTGGTGGCGTACTGTTGACATTACTCGGCTTTACGGGGGCCATGTGGGTGATGGCTGCCGCTTTGATGGCGGTGTGGCTTTTTAGTATGGTCTGTTTAAAAAGTGAACTGGGGAAATCTAAGCATAAGCCAAAATTTACTGAGGTATTCTCAAAAAGCCGAGCAATTAACCGCTTGTCGGCTGCACGCCTATTTTTGTTTGCTGCCAGAGATGTTTGGTTTGTTGTTGCATTACCTGTGTATCTGTCAAAGCAATTTGCATGGGATCATTGGTGGGTTGGTGGATTTATGGCGACGTGGGTGATTGGATATGGATTGGTTCAGTCTTTGACACCAAACTTGCTCAACCGTGATAGCTACGCCCATAAACCACAAGCAGTTGCTATTTGGGCATTTTATTTGGCTATTTTACCTATGGCTATTGCGGTATCACTTTACACAGAACATTGGCCTAACATTACGCTTGTGGGAGGGCTATTACTTTTTGGTGTAGTGTTTGCGATTAACTCCTCAATACACAGCTATCTAATTGTTAGTCTTGCAGATAGTGATGGTGTATCGCTGGATGTCGGCTTTTATTATATGGCCAATGCAATGGGAAGACTAATAGGGACGGTCTTGTCCGGCTGGGTATTTTTGCACTATGGTTTGGTTGCCTGCTTGGTGTTATCAAGCCTCTTTTTGATATTAGCAGGCTGCACGTCAAAAAGAATTTAAGTGGACTAGTTTTATATATTTGTTGGCCTTTTAATGTATTTATGCTCTATTTTTACCCGAACTATTCATAATAATTATTAAGGAAAATATAAATGAATAAGTATGTAGCTGGTGCAATACTCACGTCAATTTACCTTCTTGGCTTTACGTACTCAACCGATGCTGAGTCTGCGACGAGAAAAACGTATGACTCAGAATTATGTTACACATGTGATACAGGAAGTGCCCTGAGTTTTGCAAAGAAGTACGAGCCTGAAATAACGTGTTATGAGCACGGGGGTCAGTTGAGCATAACGACTCTCAACGCTGTTATTCAAACTCTAAAGATGTATTAATTATTAATGCAAACACAAATCAAAAGTGGCTGTATAAATTATCGCATTCAAACCAAGGTGGATGGCGCCATGAGCTGACTAATAACCTGCAGGCGGTTGCTCAGACGGTTCCTCGTGATGCTAGTAATTTAGCGGATGAATTGATTAAGTACTATGATGCTTGGGATCGGGCAACAACCAAAGTTTCCCAAGAGTACAATTCATCTAGTATGCAATCCACGCTGGCTATCAGTACTAACACTATGCTCCAGCAAACGTTATCTGAAAATAATTGTGAAAATGAAGCTTTTACCCGAGTCGCCAAACTAGCCTTTGACGGCAGGACAAAAACGACGCTGCAAGAACGTACAGAAAAAGCACTAATTGAGGAGTATGGTAGCTTAGGGGCAGCATTTGAGACCACTCGTATGACTCAGTTTGGCCACACAATAGGTGCTGGAGGCATTGGATTCTTAGGTCAAGTAGAGTACGTACCAGAGAGAAGGATGATTGACTTAAAATTTCATGATGCCATCAATGGTAATCATCGAGTGGTGTATAACTTAGACTTTAGTAAAGGTATTCGCATGGATTTAAACAAGGATATGACGAAATTTGGCGGAGTCTCAGTGCGTTCACTGCATGAAAACCCAGCTAGCCGAAATAAAGTATCAAACTGCATGCTTGAAATACTTAATATTTATAGAGAAGCGAGTGTGAAAAGTAGTGGTACTTCGGGTGGTGGAGTCGACTTACCGCCCGCCGTTGGCCGACATCCAGGTCGCAGTTATGGAGAGTCGGGTGAAGAGCTTTGTACATGGACATTCTATGACTATTGGGGCGAGATACTTTTTACAATGATGGGAAGTTGCCCGTTATTTCCTAAGTAAAACAGGAGTACAAGTCGGTTTAGCACCTGTACCAAAAGCAATAGTTAGCTTTTCGGCTGCTTATTGCTTTGATAAGACCTGTTCTGAAATCCTCCACCATCAAAGTGAAGACACCTAAAATGAACTCAACAAGTCAGCCTATTGCACACAAACTTAACGCAAATAGTAAAGGATAACTGCAGCTAGGGAACAAATGATTACCCAGAGTTACGGTTTATTGAACCTTAGTGTCTTTCGTCTGAGGTTAAATAACTGGAAATAATAGATTATTATCGCAACTCCGTTTAAAGCGAATTAGTAATAAGGTATGATGCGCCTCACTTTTATTGCAAATTGTTATCATACTCAATGACATTAGATAAACTCCCCAAAAATAGCACCGCGACAATTACTTCATTAACCCACCCTGATACTGCGCTGCTAAGCCGAATAATGGCACTTGGTATTATTCCTAGTGAGCAAATAGAAGTGATCAACGTCGCCCCACTTGGATGCCCGTTGCAAGTGAAAGTGGGTGATACCTTTGTGAGTGTGCGTAAGGCCGACGCACAGTTCGTGGAAATTAATACCAATTAGACTTAATACTTGCTCAATTTGAAGGAGTAAATCTGACGCTAACCGCGTTAAAAATTTCTTATTTAGAACAACTAAATAGCAAAATTTTTGCCGGGTTATCGACAAGATTTTCTCGCCTCCAAATAGACCACTTAATTAAGAAAATTGGTTTAAAACGTTATAATTTGAGAAGGTCATCGCGGATGAAAATTGCGTTAGTGGGTAACCCAAATTGCGGGAAAACCACAATATTTAACCGCCTAACAGGTTCAAAACAAAAAGTTGGAAACTGGCCAGGTGTTACAGTTGAAAAGAAATTTGGCTATTTTGCTTTAGAAAACACAAACGTAGAACTGGTTGATTTACCCGGGCTATATAGCATGGAGCAGATCGAGCCAAGTCAAGATGAACAGATCGCTTGTGACTTCCTAAAGCAAAATGAAGCCGATGTCATTATTAACATTGTAGATGCCGCTAACCTGCAGCGAAATCTGATATTAACGTCACAACTTAAAGAGTTAGGTAAACCGATCATCGTTGTGGCGAATATGGTTGATGTTGCGACTCAGCGAGGTCGGACACTTGATTTACCACGTTTGTCTGAACAACTAGGTTTACCAGTGGTGGCATTTCATGGAGCAAAAGGCACAGGGCAAGAGAAGCTGTTGGAGCAGCTTATTGAAATCACTCGGTTTCCTAGTAAGCCTGAGGGAGCAGAGCCACCGAAACTTCAACATGATCCATTGGAAAAAGCGATCGCACGTCATCAAGCTGTTAAAAAGCTGGCGGCGGGTGTAAGCACTATCACGCCAAAACGTGCAGATACAACAGAAACCCTTGATAGAGTAGTGCTGAATAAATGGTTAGGTGTTCCAATTTTTTTAGCCATGATGTACTTGATGTTCACGATAGCTGTGAACGTTGGTGCTGTTTTTATCGACTTTTTTGACATCGCCGTAGGTGCCATTCTCATTGATGGTGTAAAAGAGTTACTTGCAGATGTTGGTGCTCCTCAATGGCTTGGCGTGTTACTTGCTGACGGATTTGGGGCAGGGGTTCAGCTAGTCGCTACTTTTATTCCAGTGATAGCAGTATTGTACCTTTGTTTGTCAATATTAGAAGATAGCGGTTATTTGTCTCGTGCCGCATTTGTTATTGACCGATTGATGTCCTCCATTGGGCTGCCAGGTAATGCGTTTGTTCCTTTGATTGTTGGCTTTGGTTGCAATGTACCTGCGGTGATGGCTGCTAGAACCATGGGGCGAGAATCAGACCGCTTATTGACAATTGTTATGGCGCCTTTCATGTCGTGTGGTGCGCGGTTAACTGTTTATGCGTTATTTGCTGCGGCTTTTTTTCCAACCAATGGTGCCAATGTTGTCTTTGGGTTATACCTACTAGGTATTTTAGTCGCTATCGGCTCTGGCTTTTTGTTCAGAAAGCAGGTGTTTAAAACCCAAAAGTTACCTTCTTTTACAGAAATGCCAGCTTACCATATGCCCATTTGGCGAAACATATTGATGACGACATGGCAGCGTTTAAGCGGTTTTATAAAACGTGCGGGTAAGACGATTGTGATGGTAGTTATTTTGCTAAGTGCGTTAAATTCAATTGGGACTGATGGCTCATTTGGTAATGAGAATACTGAACATTCATTACTGGCAAAAACGGCTCAAATCGTCACGCCAGTGTTTGAGCCTATTGGGTTAAAAGAGGAAAACTGGCCTGCAACGGTTGGAGTGGTTACAGGTATGTTTGCCAAAGAGGCGATCGTTGGCACGCTGGACGCACTTTATACAGGCTCAGCTGAAAATAATGACGCTTTTTCATTACTTGATTCAATGCAAGCAGCATTAATGTCCATCGTTGATAATAGCAAAGACCTAATCGCCAACCTTGGCGATCCCTTGGGATTGAATGAACTTGATAGTGGGGAAGACAATGGCGCTGAGCTACTTACTGCCATGGCCGCTAAGTTCAACGGTCAGATTGGCGCATTTAGCTACTTGGTATTTATTTTACTCTACACGCCTTGTGTGGCCGTGCTCGGTGCAATCAAGCGTGAATCTGGTAGTAGATGGATGTGGCTGGTCATAGGCTGGACGACCTCAATTGCGTATATTATGGCAACGCTTGTCTACCAGTTTAGCCAATTAGCGACATCAACCTTAAGCGCATCTTTATGGATAGTTGCTATGTTGCTGTTTGGGTTCGCGTGGTGGAAAGGGCTTTCCGTGCTCGGTAATAGGTTGAATCAGCCTCCAACATACCCAATAGAGTTACATTAACCTGTTTAACTGACGGTGCTTTGTGTGTCGTCAGTTATCTGTATCTCATTATTCGATAGTTATCTGCCACTTAATCTGGACTTTGGATAGCTAATGCCTTTCTAACATCCTGTTTTATCGCTAACCGCGTGCATTCACCTCACATAGCGAGCTATTAGTGCATATATTCGCCTTACCTACATTGCTCACAAGATGTAGGCAACATAGCAAGAGCAGTGCGCAGCAGCGGTATTGCCCTTAAAACTCTCTGGTTAGATAAAGAAATAATTGAATGTAATACCAATTTGACCTAATACTTGTTCAATTTGAAGGAGTAAATCTGACGCTAACAGCGTTAAAAATTTCTCATTTAGAACAACTAAATAGCAAAATTTTTGCCTCGTTATCGACAAGATTTTCTCGCCTCAAAATAGACCACTTAATTAAGCAAATTGGTATAATTTTAAAAATCAGGAATTAGCTCACTCGCTATCCAAACTTCAGGTAATTTAAGTGTGTCGACTGCGGCATACCGCTTTAACCCTATATTGATAGCATTGAAGTAGCTAGTAGTCGTGATTATAGTTTATAATTTGAGAATAGTGCATTTATGTAGATTAAATGATTAAAATAAGGTCATAAATTATAAAATATTTTTATATTATTCTTTTTAAGTTTATCTAGATCAAATTTTTTATTATTTCCTCTTGTTTGTGTTTATTTATCTGTTATCTTTGTTCCGGATTTTGTGACTAACCAAAGGAAATTAAAATGTTACTTAAATTAAACAAAAAACCAATGAAGAACCTAAGTACAGCTTCAGCTAAATTGAACCCTCAACAAACACCACAAGTTGCTGGTGGTGCAGGCATTGACACGCTTATGTGCTTAAGAACAATGCAGTGCCCTAAAACATGGCAATGTGCGTAAAATAAACGCGGTGATTAAAAGTTAACCTGAAATCAATTTTTTCATGTCATTATAATTTTTTAAATATTAAATTTATAGATTGTTTTAATTTTATATTAAATTTTTATGGCATAAATAATCTTTCCTTCTTGGTTTTAGGTTTGATATTTTTAGTAGGCTAGTTTTTAGCCTACTATCTGATCCTCTATACAAGTATTCCCCCTTTATGTACAAAATTATGTAATTTGATGTGGTAATGGCATGTTCTTATCGTCTTAACAGAACCTTGGGCAAAAATTATCTACAAAAAATTTTACTTTTCATTGTCCGTCGGATCGCTTACTTTAGTAGCCTATTCGTTATCAAGGGAGCATTGAATGATAATCACAGACACCACACAAATACTCACTCATCTTGATAAAATACACGCACTGATCTCTGGTTCTTATTGGGCGAAGCAGATCCCCAAATCTCTTTTGGAAAAGTCAATTAGAAATAGCCTGAGTTTTATGTCTGTTGATGATGAGGGTCAATTTCAAGGGTTTTGTCGTGTGATAACGGATTACGCCACATTTGCATATTTGGCTGATGTGATTGTTACAGAGCAAGAAAGGGGTAAAGGGGTGGCTAAAACTATCATGCAAGCCGTGATGACACACCCAGAGTTACAGGGTTTAAGAAGATTTATGCTTGCGACTGCAGATGCTCACTCTCTATACAGTAAATTTGGCTTTAAAGCGATTGAGGACCCAAGTATCTTAATGCAAATAAACCAACCCAATCTTTACGCTAATTGAAATGAAACCACCTATCAATGCTCGGTTTTAAATGATGATTTCATTGCATCAGTAAGTAAACCTGATATCAAACACGTAATATCAATTTGACTTAATACTTGCTCAATTTGAAGGAGTAAATCTGGCGCTAACAGCGTTAAAAATTTCTCATTTAGAACAACTAAATAGCAAAATTTTTGCCTTGCCTATATGGGTGTCGGTACCTTAGCGATAGCAGGACGCGGTAGCGGAGTTATCGACAAAGTTTTCTCGCCTCAAAATAGACCACTTAATTAAGCAAATTGGTATAATCCATTTTTTGGATGACTACGCTGGAGCTGCGATAAAATCAGGCTTTTAAAAATGCTTATTGTTTGCTTGATTGTAATTGTTCGGCGAATTGGCCGATCATAATCCCTCTGTGATACTGAAAAAGTTTGTTTCGTACACTCACCATAGTGTAAAAACTGGATTATTCTCTCGCCCCAAAACATAATAAAGACAACAATAAAACGGGATAAAACGACTATGCTATTACTGGCTACTATCTACCTTGCAGCAGCAATATTGGCGGTGCCAATCGCCAAACGGTTAGGGCTTGGCTCCGTGCTTGGCTATTTACTAGCTGGTATTTTAATTGGGCCCCACCTTTTGCACCTTGTAGGTGAACAAACAGACATTATGCACTTTGCTGAGTTTGGTGTGGTGATGATGCTGTTTTTAGTCGGACTAGAGCTGCAACCCAAAAGGCTCTGGACGATGCGCCGATCGATAGTTGGCCTCGGTGGTTTACAAGTGCTGATAACAACCGCTGTTCTTTATGTTGCAATTGATTTAGCGCTTGGCTTTTTATGGCAACAATCAATCGCAATTGCGTTAATGTTAGCACTCTCTTCTACGGCTATTGCACTTCAGACGTTAAATGAAAAGGGTTTGATTAAACAATCGGGCGGTCAAAATGCGTTTTCTGTATTGTTATTTCAAGATATCGCAGTGATCCCCATTCTTGCTATTATGCCGTTGTTAGCATTTAGTGATTTAGCCGTGAGTGATGGACATGGAAACTTATTACATACTTTTCCTACTTACCTTCAAGTCATTATTTCTGTTTTTGTCATTTTAGCTATCATCGCTGCTGGGCACTATGTTGCCGCGCCATTATTTCGATATATCGCCAGTACTCGAATGCGCGAGTTATTTACTGTGGTTGCGCTATTTATCGTTATTGCAACCGCGCTATTGATGCAAAGTATCGGGCTATCTCCTGCGCTTGGGACATTTCTTGCAGGGGTTGTCCTCGCGGAAAGCGAATTTCGCCATGAATTGGAAGCCGATATTGAACCCTTTAAAGGGTTACTCCTAGGGTTATTTTTTATGACTGTAGGGGCATCAATCGACTTTTCTTTATTAGCAGAAAAGTGGCTATTTATCTTGGCTTCAGTCGCACTATTAATGGGATTGAAGGCGGCTATTTTATATTTGTTGGCAACAGCCTTTTCACTGCACAAGCGAGCGAAATGGTTATTTACCGCAGCGCTTTGTCAAGGCGGTGAATTTGCTTTTGTGCTACTTTCCGTGACTGGTAGCTTAGCAATTCTAACACCTGATCAGGCCGCCCTAGTTACATTGGTGGTTGCGGTATCTATGCTTGGCTCGCCGCTCATTTTTATTCTTTACGATAAAGTGGTAGAGCGCCAGGCTAATACGACTCAAGAACAAGACAGCGTAGAGACGATGGAAGCGACACAAAATGTGATTGTGGTCGGTTACGGTCGTTTTGGTCAAGTGATAGGACGTTTGCTCCATGCACAGGGTTATCACTTGTCGATTTTGGATCACAGTCCGAGTCAAATAGAACTACTACGTCGCTTTGGTAATCAGGTATTTTATGGCGATGGTGCAAGACTAGATTTGCTTGAAGCCGCAGGAGCTCATGATGCACAAATGCTGGTTGTAGCGATTGATGAACCAGATAAGACCCTTGAAATCGTAAGGTTGGCACAGCAACACTTTCCTCATCTAAAGCTTGTAGTTCGTGCAACGGATCGTCGTCATGCCTACCAGTTAATAAAACTGGGGGTCACCGCTTTTGAGCGTGAAACGTTTGTCTCTGCGGTGAAGTTAGGTGAGCAGGCGCTCAAATTATTGGGCCACAGTGATGAAGATGTCGAACGAGCGGGCGATCTATTTACTCAGCACGATGTTGAGTCGATGCACATACTCGCTGACGTGTGGGGAGACGATGAAAGTTACGGTATTGCAATTCGTCAGCGGATGGCTGATCTGAAACAAGTACTTCAGGCTGACGAAAAAGCACAAGAAGATCTTAATACCTGTCATGGTGAACACTGCGACGATAAACCAAAAGAAATAACACCCTAGGCTAAATAAGTATGCTAAGAGTAACGCTAGAGCAATGGCGAATGTTTAAGGCGGTTGTGGAATACGGTGGATTTAATCAAGCTGCTAAAAAAGTACACAAAAGCCAATCCAGCATCCACACCGCGGTACATAAAATAGAACAAGGGCTTGGCGTCAAGCTCTTTACCGTGCAGGGGAGGAAAACACAGTTGACGGAAGCTGGCGAGATGATGCTTCGCCGTGCAAATTTCCTATTAGAAGAAGCGGCTAAAGTTGAGGCTGTAGGGCAGACATTGGGAGAGGGAATAGAAAGTCAATTACGCATAGCGGTTGATGAAATTTTTCCACAGCATTTACTGTATAAAGTGCTAGAACAAACGTCCAATCAATACCCTTTATTACGCATAGAGCTTATGGAGTCAGTCCTTACTGGGGGATCGGAGTTATTGCAAAATACAGATGTGGACATTGCAATATCACCTGTTGTTTTATCTGACGGGTTCAGTGAAGAATTATGCCACATTGAGTTTGTTGCTGTCGCGAGTCCTGATCACGCTCTTCACCGTTATGAACGTGACCTCACTCTTGAGGATTTAAAATCACACCGACAAATTGTTGTGAGAGACTCAGCGATCGCCCGCAAAAAAGATGACGGTTGGCTCGGCGCTCATCAGCGCTGGACAGTAAGTCATATGACGACTTCTATTGATATGATAACCAAGGGATTGGGCTTCGCTTGGCTGCCAACTCCTGCAATTCAAGCGTTGTTAGAGATTGGACGCCTAAAACCCCTCCCTTTGCTGCAACAAAGCCAACGAAAAGCACAGCTTCATCTTATTTTTAAAGATGGTGACAGACTTGGGCCCGCAGCACGTGCGTTTATCGGTGAGTTAAGATATCAATGTATGCAGCTTGAAGAGGTAATGTGATAACGCGCAAATTGGCCGACTTAAAGAGGTGTGAATGACAGAACCGTTACAACTTGTTGTAATTTCGCTTGTTGTGCTACTAAGTGGTATCTCAAAATCCGGTTTTGCAGGCGCACTAGGGGCGTTTTCTGTACCGCTGCTGCTGATGGTATTAGAACCAAAGGATGCAGTAGCCTTGATGCTACCGATATTGATAGTAGCTGACGTATTTAGCCTAAAAAGCTACTGGAAACAGTGGAATGTTGCTGAACTAAAGCGTCTGTTGCCTGGTACACTGCTGGGGATTGCTCTGGCGACAATATTCTTGCAAGAAGTCAGTGAGTTTTGGTTGACCATAGTTATCGCATTGATGAGTATCGGGTTTGCGTTAAAGAGTATTGCGGCTAATAAACAGCCAGAGCAAGGCTTACGCTTTTTCTCTCAGCGCGTTTTGGCAATAGGTACATCTACTATGGCTGGTATATCTACAACGCTAATTCACGCTGGCGGCCCGCCATTGATGATTTATTTTAACGCGCGTAGAGTGGCGCCCGCAGCATATATCGCGACCGTTGCAGTACTATTCGCTTTAATGAATGCCGTGAAGCTAGTGACTTTTACTGCCTCAGGGCTGTTACAGCTAGAGCACTTCTTGTTGGCTGTTTGCTTTACTCCAATTGCCCTAATTGGTAATCGGCTTGGTGTTATATTAGCCAAAACATTACCAAGGCAGCAGTTTTTATCACTTATGAACTGGCTCTTATTAATACTAGGATTAGCGCTAGTAATAATACCGATTAGACTTTATATTTGCTCAATTTGAAGGAGTAAATCTGACGCTAACTACGTTAAAAATTTCTTATTTAGAACAACTAAATAGCAAAATTTTTGCCTTGCCTACAGGACGTAGGTACCTCGGCGTGAGCAGGACGCGGAAGCGGTGTTATCGACAATATTTTCTTGCTTCAAAATAGACCTCTTAATTAAGATAATTGGTACAAACCTGAGCTTGAGATGACTTTACTGTTACTCACAAGCCCAGGATGTTGGTTTTTGGGCGTTTAGTTTTAGTGTTTATTGCTGCTCTTCCATCTCTTTTTGATACTCCTGTGCAAGTTGCGATTTTTCACTTTTATCAAGTACCTTACCCGCACGCTGGAAAAATGCTTGCTCTTCGTCAGCTAAATGATGTTCGACTTTATCTTTGAGCTTTTTTAGTTTGCCAAGCCAACTGGGATCTGAAAACTCCGTATTATCTAGTGCCTCAATTAACTCATCGATTTCATGGTGCTCCGCGATACCGTGACGAGAGTCTTCAATCGTCATGTCGCTGTGCATTAATGGAGCGTAAAAGTACCTTTCTTCTGCGACAGCATGTGCCTCTAGCGCGTCTTTCAACTCTTGATAGTACTTTTCGCGGACTTTTGAATCACCGGAAGTCTCCGCTAACATGTTTAGAAGCGCACGTTGATGATCATGATCTTGTTTAATCGCGTTAAAAATTTCCATACCGGTACCTCGGGTTGTCTAGTTTAAAAGGTTAATTTGATTATTTTTCCTGAAAAATGACATCAACTTGGCTCTGTGAGCCTCATTGTTGGCACAAATGATCAGCAGCCACTTGCCTTGTGCAACTTTTGATAACGCTGCCTGATTAAATGGGTCTTTGTCTGGGCGCAGCGATACTAACCCTGATGCGAATAACCCCAAGAACAAACCCGGACTGAGCAGTGCAATAAAGGTCAAGTAGGGGTTTGCTTGAGTAAACATTGGCCCATAATTGACTAACCATCCTGCCAGCAAAAATGCCAAGATGAGTCCAATCGCGCCTAAATAGATATGCCAATTGAGCATGTTTCTGGCCAGCTCGGGATCAGGTTTGCTAATTAATTGCTTTTCAGGGTCGCTTTGCTGGGGGCCAAGTAATGTTAGCTGCTGTTGCTGAACTAAACGTTCATTGAGCAAATCATCTTGTAGTTGCCTTACCGCGGCTTTTTCCGACAAAACGGCGCCAACTCTATGATCTGAAAAGGATAAAATTTCTACACTCGTCACAACATTTCCCTTAACTATTGATGTCTTAGCGAAAGAGCTGCAAGCGTTATACCTAATTATTCAAGTGTATGAAATATAAGTATAATTTTATCTTTTATACGATTTCTAGTTGGCTAAGAGTCATTGATTGAGTAGGGATTACAGAGTAGAAATTACACATTTTGATATAACATAACTTATTGAATGTTTTAAGAAAGGGTAGACTGTTATATTCCCCGTTCTGTATCAAATTTTTTACATTTATATCAATGTGAAATATAAAGCTCTCCCCATTTTCAGTACGTATTTTGAGCAAACGCATGAAATTATTGCATAAATATTTAAAGTGAATTAAATATTATTAAAATGTTAACTTTGGGGTTTATTTATTTTCATTGCTGCCTAGTCTAATAAGACATGGGAAGCCAACATGTGTTTCCCATGTCTTCTGAAGTTGAAGGAGAAAGAAGTCATTTGTTATCGCAGGATGTAAAAAGCGAGAAAGTAAAAGTGACGATAAAACAACAATACTAGGAGTGTAATAAGTGAAATTATCTACAGTAACTATGGCTACAGCATGCGCAATTGCGTTTACGTCATTGAGCGCTCAGGCTGCAACAAAACAATACTTAAATCAAAAATCAGATCTAAACACAATGTTAAAGTCGGCGTCTCAAACTGTACTCAGTACGCAGCCTAAGGTGCTTATTGGGTTAGAAAGTGCAAGCCAACTTAAAGAGTTAAAAAGCTTTAGCAATAAAAAGGGTGAAACGACCACACGCTTTCAGCAAACCTATCATGGCTTACCGGTGATCGGCGACACCGTTATTCTTACATTCGATGACGCTGGTACATTAAAAAAAGCACATGGTGCAGCGGTATATAACATTGCAGCGGATCTTGCTGCCGTTAAACCAGCGCTTAACGCAGCTAAGGCGTTAAAAATGGCTGAAAAGCAGTCTTTGCAGAGCAAGAAACAGCACAAAAAGCACAACGAAAAGTCTCGTTTAGCAATTTGGCTCGATAGCAACTCGACAGCTCGATTAGTTTATGAGATCACCTTCGTTACCTACGGAGATGAGCCGAAACGCCCATATTTAATTGTGGATGCAAACACCGGCGAAATATTAGAAAGTTTTGACAACTTACAACACGCTAACGCAACCGGTCCGGGCGGTAACGAAAAAACTGGCCGCTATGAGTATGGTACTGACTACGGGTACTTGGATGTAGCACAGTCAGGCAATACGTGTTCGATGACTAATGCGAATGTTAAGACCATTAATTTGAACCATGGTAGCGGTGGATCTTCAGCACACAGCTTTACTTGTCCAGAAAACACCTTTAAAGAAATCAATGGCGCTTATTCTCCACTAAACGATGCGCATTATTTCGGTAACGTCGTTTTTAACATGTACAATGATTGGCTTGGTACTGCGCCGCTTTCATTCCAGCTACAAATGCGTGTTCATTACAGTAACAATTATGAAAACGCATTTTGGGATGGTAGTGCGATGACCTTTGGTGACGGTGCCAACACTTTTTATCCTTTGGTCAGCCTAGATGTCTCTGCTCACGAAGTAAGCCACGGATTCACCGAACAAAATTCTGGCCTAGTATATCGCTATAAATCTGGTGGCCTAAACGAAGCCTTTTCTGACATGGCGGGTGAAGCGGCTGAGTTTTATATGAAAGGCAGCAATGACTGGTTAGTAGGACAGGATATCTTCAAAGGTAGCGGTGCATTACGTTATATGAATGACCCTACTCGTGATGGCCGCTCTATTGACCATCAGTCGAATTATACATCAAGCATGGATGTCCATTACACATCAGGTGTGTTCAATAAAGCATTTTATAACCTTGCAACCACCGCTGGCTGGGATACTAAAAAAGCCTTTATCGTGATGGCTAAAGCGAACCAAATGTATTGGACTGCAAATACAGATTGGGATTTAGCTGGTAATGGGGTAATGGATGCAGCTTGTGACCTAGGCTATGAACCAAATGATGTAAAAGCCGCGTTAGCTGCGGTTGGCGTTAACTCTGACCTAAGTGCAGGAAGCAGCTGTTCAACAACACCGCCTCCACCTCCAGGCGGTGATGAAGAGTTAGTTAATGGTCAACCGCGTACCGGTATTGACGGTGCAGCAAAAGCTCAAATGTTCTTCACGCTTGATGTGCCCGCTGATGCGACGAGCCTAAATTTCACAACCTCCGGTGGAAGCGGTGATGCGGATCTTTACGTGAAGTATGGCTCTCGCCCAACACTGAGCAGCTATGACTGTAATAGTACCACGTCTACAAGCAACGAAAGCTGCGATATTAGCAATATTCAAGCCGGTAGATACCATGTCATGGTAGAGGCATGGAACCAGATCTCTGGGGTGACATTAACAGGCACCTATAGTGCAGCCGGTGGAACGCAACCAATTGATCGCACTGAGTCTAATATTGACGTCGCTTCTGGTGGTTGGGCTCGTTTCACACAGGAATTAGCTGCGGGTTACAGCAACCTTGAAGYCAACATTTCTGGTGGCTCAGGTGATGCTGATCTATACGTCAACTTTGGTTCTCAATCGACAACATCAAGTTATCAATGCCGTCCGTTTAAAAACGGTAACAACGAGAGCTGTACAATTGCAAACCCACAACAAGGTACATGGCACATAGATTTAAGAGGTTACAATGCAGCAAGCGGCGTAACTTTGAATATTAAAGCGAATTAATCTGCCAATTCAATAGGGAGCGTAAGCTCCCTCTTACTTTTTAGGGTGATGGACTAATAACGTGAGCAACCGGTTATTAATATTTTTCGCTGCATGTTTTGTGAGAACTAGATTGCAACTAACTTCAGCAACGACGGTTACGGGTAAGCAAGCCTAAAACAATACGTTGATTAACCTGAGGTTTGGATAAGAAATATTCCAATTCATTGTTGCTAAAGCACAACGCAGTTAACGCTATGACTGCGAGAAAGGCAGTAATTATCGGCAGCTCAAGTTATTTAATATCGCGCCACACGGTACTTAGTCTATCAACCATGATATTTCTCATTTGAACACGCTGATTTGTATTGATGTATTTGGATAAAGATTAGGTTCAAGTGAGCAGAGGATACAACAATGAATGTTACCACCCCATTACTAATTAGTATGGCTTGCCTAAGTTGTGTAGCCACAGCATCTGAGGAAATATGGATCACCATGGATGCGGATTCAAGCCAACATTTTCAGGTGCATAACTCAATAAGAGGCAACCACTTTGAACAACTTTCGATAGCCAATAGCGACATTAAAGCGCTCAAAGTCCCAGAACATTATCACAGCGAGCTAAGTGCATTTATGCATGATGAATATCACCGCTGTGGTGGATTTGTAGCTCATGATTCTCTTGAAAGTGCGCAAAGCTACTTAGCGCAACTTGAAACCATAGATCCAGCGGCAACGTTGGTCAATTACAGCATTGATAACCCCGAGCGAGTCAATAGTCTGCTATCTAAGGTCAATACTGCTAATTTAAGTGCCACGGTTAGCTCACTGACGAGTTTTTATAATCGTTATTACACCTCACAATCAGGGATTGATGCTGCGCAGTGGGTAAAACAAAATTGGTCTGACATTGCGGCCAGTCGCTCAGATATTACAGTTGAATACTTCTCTCACAGCTGGGCACAGTCATCTGTAATTGTCACCATCGCTGGGAGTGAGCTTAGCGACGAAATTGTGGTGATTGGTGGACACCTTGATTCTATCAATCAGTCCAATAGTAGCGGCTTGGCACCCGGTGCTGACGATAATGCGTCAGGGATCGCGGTATTAACACAAGCGCTTAAAGCAATTGTTGCTGATGGATATAAACCACAACGTACTATTCAAATTATGGGTTTTGCCGCAGAGGAAGTGGGTTTACGTGGCTCCAAAGCGATTGCTCAGGCTTACAGTTCACAAGGTAAAAATGTAGTAGGGATGGCGCAGTTTGATATGACAGGCAGAAATGGTAGCAGTGCAGACATCGTGATGATGACAGACTATACCAATAGCGCTCAAAATCAGTTTCTAGGTCAGTTGATAGAAACCTATTTACCCAACCTAACTTATGCTTACGACCAATGTGGCTATGGCTGCTCTGATCACGCATCTTGGTATCAGCAGGGGTTTCCAGCTTCAATGCCATTCGAGTCTAGAATGTCAGATATTAATAGAAAAATTCATACAACAAACGACACTGAATTTGATGCAACTCATGCGCAAAAATTTGCCAAATTGGCGTTGGCGTTTGTTGCTGAAATCGGTAAAAATGCAGGAGACCCACCTCCTCCTTTACCTGATAATAAACTCGAAAATGGTGTTGCGAAAACGGGCATTTCAGGCAATGCGAAGAGCCAACAGTTTTTTACCATGGAGGTGGCAGAGGGGGCATCTAACTTAAGTTTTAGCACTTCAGGCGGCTCAGGTGATGCTGATCTTTATGTCCGATTTGGTGCAAAGCCAACATTAGAAACGTATGACTGCAAAAGTACTAATTCTACTAGTAACGAGCAATGTGATATATCAACGGCACAGGCCGGTACTTACCATGTAATGGTGGAGGCGTGGAACGCTATTTCAGGCGTCAGTCTGCTAGGCAAATATGATACCTCCAGTGGAAACCCTCCTATTGACAAGACCGTAGAAAACATAGCAGTTGCCAGTGGTCAGTGGCAATACTTTACCCAAGCGTTGGGTGCCGGATATCAAACGTTAACAATCACTACTTCTGGCGGAACTGGTGATGCTGATCTTTATGTTAATTTCGGTACACAACCCGGTACTGGTACATATCAATGCCGACCATACAAAAACGGCAACAATGAACAGTGTACTATTTCAACGCCACAAGCCGGTACTTGGCATATCGGTTTGCAAGGGTACCAAGCTGCGAATAATGTCACACTGAGTATCAGCGCTAACTGACGCCAGCTCGCAGTATCAAAGAAAGTAGCTGATAACGATAAAACTACATTGATGTATCAGTGCGAGGAGAAAATCAGTCACTAAATAGGTTTAAATTTGCTATTTAGAACAACTAAGTAGTAAAGCTTTTACCAGCTTAAAAGGAACCAACTGCGGTGTTAGTGACAAGGTTTTCTCGCCTTAGCATAGGCCATTTAATTAATGGGTATAAAGATGTGATTTTATTGACATGTGGCTTCTGTTAGACTCATCGAGTCTGCTCAGGAGTCACATGTGTCGCATAAGTTCTCAATTAAGATATTAATTTACTTTTTACTATTATTTTGTGGGCTTTGGATAAGCTATTTTTTTAATGTCACGCAGGATGAAGAGCGAATACTCAGCCWGACTAAAAGTAATTTGGAAAAGCTCAAGGGGTACGTTCAAGCTGAGTTTAGCCGTTACCAGGCAATACAATCTCAATTGAGTCAAAGTCCTTTGGTAAAGCTTGGCCTTCAGCCAAAAAGCGATGACAATGACAACGAACTCGATCGTTACCTTCAAGATATACAAATCTCCAGTGGTGCATCAGACATCTATTTACTAGACCTTAGCGGCACAGTGATCGCCAGCAGCAACTGGGACAAACTACATAGCTACAAGGGAAGCAATTTTGCTTTTCGTCCTTATTTCTACCAAACCATCAAAGGCGATGCCAATGTATCGTTTGCTCTGGGATTGAGATCTAAGACACGAGGCTTTTACTTTGCTAACCCTGTGTATGAGGACAGTTTGCTGTTAGGTGTAGTGGTCATGAAAGTGAATGCCAGTAAATTTGAGTCAGACAAAGCTCAACTAGATACCGGCACCAATAGCCACTTCTTAATCGCAGACAGTAATAATATTGTACTTGCATCGAATGTAGAGCAGTGGCGCCTGGGAACATTATTGGCATTATCGTCAACTCAACGTGAGCGAATTACTGTTGCAAGACAGTTTGAGAATGAGCCTCTAAAGCCTATTGGCTGGCGCGAATTGTCTGACAACCGAGCGTGGAGTGCGACGCACCAAGGGGAAGTGTTAGTGCAACAACAAGTACTCTTGCCGCAATACACGCTTTATTTGTTATACGAGGTGGCAGCAATTAAGTCAGCGCAGTGGGGACGGCTTGGGATCACAGCACTTATCCTGATAATTATATTCGCTGTCGCTGAGTATACATTGAGTAAGCTTACAGGCTATCGACAACTACTATACAGTCAGCGCACGTTGGAAGCTGAAGTTGCATATCGTCGGCAGGAGCTAGAGCATGCGCAAGATGCGTTGATCCGGGCGGCAAAACTTGCCACCATAGGGCAGTTGAGTGCAAGTATCAACCATGAGATAAACCAACCTCTTAGCGCCATGAGTGCGTATGTTGCAAGTGCCAAACGTCTTGCACAAAAAGGCGAGGTGCAGCCTGTTGTCGAAAACATGGTTTTGATTCAATCATTGATCACCAGAGTGCACAAAATTGTTGCGCAATTAAAGTCTTTTAGTCAGCATCATGATAATAAAATGCTGACGACTAGCCTCAAGCATTCAGTAGATAACGCTCTGGTGATAGTTGGCCCAGAGCTAAAGCGCACAGGTGTTGAAGTGCAATGCGAAGGCTTAGCGTGCAATATCTGGGTAGACCCATTTAAATTTGAACAAGTGTTGGTCAATATCATTAGTAACGCCTGTCAAGCACTGACTGAGCAGCACCAAAAGCGTATAAAAATATGTGCCCAAGCCCATGAAAACAAAGTACAGCTGTCTATTATTGATAATGGCGAGGGAATTAAGCAACATGCTTTATCGACTATCTTTGAACCGTTTTTTACTACTAAAAGTGGTAACGGGTTAGGACTTGGATTGTCTATTTCAAAACAAATTATCGAGTCGTTTCAGGGTCAATTGAGTGCCCACAATCACCCCCAAGGTGGTGCAGAATTTTTAATTAGTTTATATATGAAGAACCCGCCGCATGACTGAAAACAAGACGTTGTTAATTATTGATGATGAACCAAGTATCCTCGATGCGCTCAAGCAGCTATTCGAAATTGAAGGATATGAAGTCCATTGTTATACCAATGCCGCTCCTGCCTTAAAAAAACTCTCGCGCCAATTTCAGGGGGTGGTGCTGTGCGACATTAATATGCCTGAAATGAATGGCATCGAGTTTTTGGAGCAATTAACTCAATTTGATTCTGAGCTACCGGTGGTGTTTCTCACAGGATATGCTGATGTAGAGGTCGCGGTTAAGGCTATTCAAAAGGGTGCCTATGACTTTTTTGAAAAGCCAGTGTCTGAACCGCTTTTAGACTGTATAGAGCGGGCGCTTGATAAGCGCCGCTTGGTGATGGAAAACCGCGCGCTTAAAGCTCAAGTGAAGAAGAAATCAGCCCCAGGTGTTAGGATCCTCGGTGAGACAAAGCAAATGCAACAAATGCTGCATTTACTTGATGCAATTATTGATACGCCAGCAGATGTATTAATCGAGGGTGAAACTGGCACAGGAAAAGAGCTGGTTGCACGTTATTTACACGACCACAGTGAGCGTTCTAAGCATAACTTTGTGGCCATAAACTGTGGTGCAATTCCAGAAGAACTTATAGAGAGTGAATTATTTGGAGCTAAAAGCGGTGCATATACTGGAGCAAAGGAGTCACGCGAGGGAAAGTTCTCTTTTGCTCAAGGAGGTACTTTATTTTTAGATGAGATTGAAGCAATGTCAGCTGCGCTGCAAGTTAAGCTGTTGCGAGTGCTTGAAGAGCGCAGTGTAACGCCAGTGGGTAGCAACATTTCTATCGCGCTTGATATTAGAGTGGTTGCCGCAACCAAAGTAGAGTTGCATGAACTTGTCGAGCAAGGTAAGTTCCGATCAGATCTGTACTACCGACTGAATCTTGTCAAAGTGAAGATCCCACCGCTGCGCTCGAGGAAAGCAGATATTCCTTTACTTTATAAGCATTTTAGCTCAATAGCAGCCACGCGGTTTCACAAGCCAATGCAACCGATAAGTCCAGAACTTGAGTCGCAACTATTGGCTCAGCCTTGGCCGGGGAACGTCAGGGAGCTACGCAATCATGCTGAACGACATATCTTGCTTGGTGGAGCGATGAGTGACAGCAGCATCAACCCAACTTGGTCTGAAGACACGCTAAGCTTGGCTGAAAAAGTCAGTTATTATGAGCAGTCTCTGATTGAGGAAGCCTTGGCTCAAAGCCAAGGCAGCATCAAAGAAGCCATGAGTTTGCTACAAATCCCAAGAAAAACACTTTACGACAAGATGAATAAATATGGCTTAAATCGCACTATGTTTGCTGGTGGGGATTAGCTTTTACGGTGTAGCCACTCCCTATTGATGTAAACTAAGGGCAGGTTTAAACCACTGCTCAGTTAACTACTTCACACTACGCTCAATACATTCATAGTAATACCAATTTGACTTAATACTTGCTCAATTTGAAGGAGTAAATCTGACGCTAACAGCGTTAAAAATTTCTCATTTAGAACAACTAAATAGCAAAATTTTTGCCTAGTTATCGACAAGATTTTCTCGCCTCAAAATAGACCACTTAATTACCTAATAATCCTAGCAAACGTTGAGTAACAATGAACAAAACGTATTCAGATGAACCCGAAGGGCTGCGCTTGATTGGCATTTTTACTGTGTTGCCCCACAGGGATATGGGGTAAGGTGACTTTGCAAAAATGGAGGAGACCCATATATGAACTTCGAATAATTAAAAGGTCTGTGAGCTTGTACGAGTGTGGGTGAAGTTAGTGACAAACATAAAGGTTGCGTGTGTGGAAAACCGCACACTATGTATCAATTAGTTGTAGTGAATTTTTATATCTTCATGATTCTAAATTAAAAAATAATGCTGGTCTCAGAATTGCGTTACACCTAGTGACAACAATCAAAAAAATGAGATAAGCAATGACAGCAAGTAAATTTATCGTGGCTGTGTTAGCCACATCAGCGACCGCCAGTGTGATGGCAGCAGACTATCGTATTTACGGCAAAGCAGAAGTCCAAATCGCAAATACGGATAAAGGGGTCATGCGATACACTAAAGCTGGGACGCAAATTGATGCACCGTTTTCAAGAATTGGGGTAAAGGGCGAGCATACGTTAGCAAGTGACCTAAAACTTGTTTATAAATATGAAGTGCAGGTAAAGGGCTTTGAACATGACGACACAACAGAGCCATTTTCTGCTAGAAACACCTATGTTGGCCTTGCTGGACAATTTGGCACTGTGCTAATTGGTCGCAATGATACTCGCTTTAAGTTTAGTGAAGGTAAAGTTGATCAGTTTAATGAAACACAAAGTGATATCGCCCAAGTCCTTGCTGGACAAGATAGAGTTGGAGACTCAATTACATACACTTCGCCAAATTGGAATAATATGTCGTTCTCGCTCACTTATACTCCTAAAGATGATGCGAGTAATGAACAAGCAGGGCTTGCTGCGACAGCAATTTATGGCGATCGAGCATTAAAAAATAAACATTATTATATAGCGCTCAGTCATACAGACAGTATCGGCAACTTGCTAGCTACGCGCATTGCTCTGGCTTACAAGTGGCAAAAGTTACAACTTGGTGCCATTATCCAAGACAGTGAAAACCTAGCAAAAGATAAATCAGGCAAGGGCTATGTGGTGAGTGCCAGTTATCAGCTAAGCGATCATTGGCGTCCTAAATTACAGTTTGCCCGAGACACCAGCGGATTACGCCATGATGAAGATGCAACGCAATGGAGTTTGGGAACAGACTATCTCTTTGATAAGCAAACTAACTTGTATGTAATGGCAACACGGCTCGACCTTGATACAGAAGATGATACGAGTATAGCGCTTGGATTGAAGTACAGATTTTAAAGGGATCCGATCATGACAGTTGAAAGTACAAAAAACAAAAGGTCGCAATTATTTTTGTGGTTAGGCCCTATCGTTATGTTGATAGCGTGTTTAACCGAGCCACCAGCAGGTATGTCCATTGAAGCGTGGCGAACCGCAGGGCTAACATTTTGGTTGGCGTCGTGGTGGATAACGGAAGCTGTCCCTATCCCTGCGGCTTCTTTGTTGCCTTTAGTGGTCTCTCCCTTGGCCGGAATAACTTCAATGAAAAGTGCTGCAGCTCCTTTTGCACACCCTTTAATTTACTTGTTCTTGGGCGGTTTTCTTATCTCTATCGCGATGGAAAAGTGGGGGCTACACAAGCGTATTGCACTCAACACCATGTTAGTCGCGGGCAGCAAACCTAGCACTCAAATTTTGGCGATGATGGCCGTCACAGCTTTTTTATCCATGTGGATGTCTAACACAGCAACGGCAGTGATGATGTTACCAATTGCGCTCTCTGTTATTCACCTAGTGAGAGAGCAAGGTGGTGACAGTCAAAGCTTTGCTAAAGCGTTACTTTTATCTATTGCTTATGGTGCCAGTATCGGTGGAATTGCAACGCTCATTGGCACACCGCCAAACGCTCTAATGGCAGCCTATTTGTCGGATAGCTATCAAATAGAAATTGGTTTTGCCACATGGATGATGATAGGTGTACCGCTATCAATCGTGATGTTAGCATTTGCTTGGTTTTGGCTAACCAAAGTGACTTATAAGGTAGACCAAGAAGCGGTAAGTATTGATACCAAGTCTCTATTTACCAGTCAGCTAGCAGCGCTAGGTAACATGTCTAGGGCTGAAAAAGGTGTATTTGCCATATTTGTGCTTGCAGCGCTTAGTTGGGTTTTTAGGCCGCTTATTGGTGATTTTACTGGTTTAAAACTATCTGACACTGGAATCGCAATTGCAGCTGCATTACTGCTTTTTGTGTTACCGGCAAAAGCAAATAGTGATGAGCGCCTACTTGATTGGGAAAGCGCAGCAAAAGTACCTTGGGGAATCCTATTACTTTTTGGTGGTGGACTGTCATTGGCCGCGCAAATTAAGTCATCAGGCCTTGCTGACTACATTGCTAACCTGTTGGCTGGCGCGGATGCAATAGGGCTGGTACTGAGCGTGTTAGTGGTTGCGGCGTTGATCACGTTTTTAACGGAAATTACCAGTAATACTGCGACAGCGGCCGGTTTTTTACCTTTGCTTGGTCCCGTCGCAGAGTCTATAACAGGCTCGCCCTTAGTTTGGGTGGTGCCCGCTGCTATTGCTGCAAGCTGTGCATTTATGATGCCTGTAGCAACTCCACCAAATGCCATCGTATTTGGGTCGGGACAGATAAGAATCAAAGATATGATCCGAGCTGGGTTCGTGTTGAACTTGGTGGCGATATGTTTAATTACGTTTGTAACCTTGACTTTAGCGAGCGCCATACTAGGGTTTTAAAGTTGCCATTCTCCACAGGCTGTGTCCATCGAAGGGCAACTCGGTCATACGCAGCCTGTCTCAACGAGTATAAAACCAATTTTCTAACCCTGTTTTTCCAGTTAACCCATCGTTTACTGTTGAATCGCTCTTAGGGGTTATCCAAAATGGTATTAATAGACCCTAGATTTGTTCCTTGCTATATTCGAGTCGAGTGATAGTAGGACCTTACAATGATTGAAGACAATACCAGTAATTTAATTGCCACGTTTACACAGCTAAAAAGTCAGTTTCATCAAGAGCCTTATCCGGCTATTGAGAAGCGATTGCGTTTACTGCGAGATGTGAAAAGCAGAATGTTAAAACTTCAAGCGCAGTTTGTTGCTGCCGCAGACAAGGACTTTGGCAAAAGAAGTCGGTTTGACACACTTATTGCTGATATTATGCCGTGTGTTAATGCAATTGACTACATAAGTAAACACCTGCCCCGCTGGAGTAGAAGCAAGCGTCGATTTGCAGGTATACAGTGGCTACCCAGTCGCGCTGGTATTGATATTGTGCCCAAGGGAGTAATAGGGGTGATAGCGCCATGGAATTACCCGATCCAGCTTGCGATAGTTCCTGTTATCACAGCACTCGCTGCTGGCAATAAAGCAATGCTTAAACTCAGTGAGTTTACACCAGCAGTCAATAAAGTGATCCGTACATTATTTGATGGGCTAGATAATGAGGTCTGTGTGATAGAGGGAGGCCCTGATATTGCCGCTATGTTCACTGAACAGCCATTTGATCACTTGCTTTTTACTGGATCAACTGAGGTCGGCAAAAAAGTAATGGCAGCAGCAGCGAAAAATCTGACTCCGGTGACCTTAGAACTCGGTGGAAAATCCCCTGTCATTGTCTTGGATGATGCCGATATTGATACAGCTGCAATGAGTATCTTAATGGGGAAACTGTCTAATTCCGGACAGATCTGCGTCGCACCTGACTATGTGCTGGTTCATCATGAACAGTTTGATGCACTGGTTGCAGCATTAAAACGTCACTATAAGAAGTCCTATCAGCCTAAAGTTGGCCTCAAAAATCAAACAGCCATCATTAATGAAAGGCAGTTTCAGCGCTTAAACACCATCATTAGCGATGCTAAAGGCAAGGGCGCTAATGTATGGCAGGCAGAGCCGTCTCAAGATAACCGGCAATTACCACTACATATTGTCACTGAGGTCGACAAGTCTATGCGGGTGCTGCAAGAAGAGTTGTTTGGGCCCATTTTACCGATTTTAAAGGTAGCCAACCTACAAGGTGCGATTGCATATATCAGAGAAGATACAACCCCGCTTGCAAGCTACCTATTTACGCAGTCATCAGATGCGATTAATAAGGCCTCTCGGGAGTTAGCTGCGGGTGCGCTTGCTATTAATGAAACGATTATTCACGTTGCAGTAGAGTCACTACCATTTGGCGGGTTAGGGCATTCTGGAATGGGGCAGTACCATGGCGAAGAAGGGTTTTATACTTTTAGTCACAAGAAGTCGGTGTTGCACTCTAAAAACACCAAATGGCGCAATAAGATGCTGCTCGGTCATTCTAAGTTGTTAACCAAGCCCTTAGAGTGGTTATATTTGCGAAAATAATAATAAATATGGGGCGTTGAAATGCGCAGACCGCTTAGTAGCGATGCACTGGCCTAGCTTCCTAAAGCCAGTTTACCGCTACAACTGTGCTAAATTACTTAGTTCTTGTTTCAGCTACATATTTACCGGCTTGAATACGCTCGTAAATACTATTGGCAAGCTCCGTTGCTTGCTCTATTTGTGAAGGTGAAAGCTGTTTCTCATCAAGGAGGCGACTTTTTGTTGCTTCTGCATAACCATTGAACTCTGCTAATGTGTTCCAAACATAGGAGCGCTCAATACTCTTTTCAACACCTAACCCCTGGAAGTACATCAAAGCTAAATTGAACATGGCTAAGGTATAGTTGTTTGCTGCGGCTTTTTCGTACCAGTTTAGAGCCTGACGGTAGCTTTGCGTCACGCCATCTCCGTTAGCATACATAAGTGCAACGTTAAATTGTGCTGCAGGCATGTTTTTGTTTGCCGCTCGTTTCATTAATTCAACGTACTTTGAACGATCTTTTTTTACACCGCGACCTTCGTCATACATCACTGCCAGAGCAAACATTGCATCGGCTTCCCCAAGTTTTACGGCTTGTTGAAATAACTCAGCAGCTTTGCGCTGGTTTTTGATAACGCCATAGCCACCTTCATACATTACACCTAATTGATAAATACCTGGGGCATAATTCATTTCTGCTAAATAGTTGAATTCTTGTAGCGCCTCTTCAAATCTGCCGGCATTAAGCGCATCAATACCTTCCTCTAATCCTGCGTTTGCAAATGGCGCTTGGCTAAGTAATGCCAACACGACACATGCCTTGGAAATTTTGCCTAACATCATAGATCTCCTTTAGGTAGCTATGCTTATTGTACTGTTTGTTATTCTAATCCCAGAAACAAGGATTTACAAAATTCAAATCTAAAATGCGATTGCTTACGTTAATATAAAATAATAAAAAACAGCAGGGTAGTGGAATGAAAAAGTGCGTGCTATTGATTTTATGTGCCACCATTTTGGTTGGTTGCAGCCAACGTTTGGCATACAACAACCTTGGGTGGCTTGCGAGCTATTATATATCAGACTTTGTGGATCTCACCGATCAACAAGAAGACCAACTAGAGTCTGATGTTGAAGCCTTGGTCAATTGGCATAGACAGTCAGAATTACCCAAGTATCAGTCTCAAGTTCAATTACTTATCAACAATTGGCAGGAGATGACAGAAGCGGATGTAGTAGCACTGTTCGATACTACACGTCACTACTGGTATTCTGTTGTCGCTCAAGTGTTTCCAAAGTTAGTGCATCATTTAAACACGTTAAATCGGCAACAAAAGGAGATGCTCATCACTAATTTGGAGACTCAGTTGCTAAAAGATGAGTGGCAAGACGGAGATCAGTATCGCCGATATGAGCGTTGGCTTGGTAAGCTGAATAACGCTCAAAGAGCGATAATAAATGAGCATTACCAGCAAGGAGAATTTGCACGGCAAGTGTGGCGCGCTCATCAACAGCGCCGCTTCAACCAATTTAAGCAAGCGCTAATGCTCAGTAATGACGAGCACCTATCTAGGGACTTATTTCAAAAAGCGATTGTTACTGAACCACAGCAGCTGCCTGCACGCATCGTTGAAATACAAAATAGAAGAATAGCTGCGACCGCATCTTTAGCGATACGGCTAAGAGCGACAATGAGCGATAAACAAGAGGCGCATTTTGAGGAAGAGCTCCGCGATTTGCTGGAGCTATTAAAGAGTTTGTAACGCCTTAACCTAATTTTTTAATACGCGTCGGCTGGTGTGCTTTGGCATACTCAAGTCTATTTAAGCGTTTAGTTGTGTGATAACCGTCTAAGCTTGAAATTGCAACGCTCTCTAGTGCTTCTATATCAACATAGCCGTCTGGCTGTAGCGCAATTTCATCGACATGCAAAGCGGTTATCTCTCCTATGACCAACTCGGTATCATTGAGTTTTATGCGTTGGTGATCTCGTAGTTCGAGTGCGTACTTTAGACGGCTTTCTCCTACGAAGGGAGCAGAGAAACCGTTTAAATATTCAGCAGTAAGCCCTGTGTGCTCGAATTCGGACTCTGTTTTATCATACCGTGCTGAGGTTTGATGAGCTGCGGTATAAATCTGTGCATTTACTTGGTTAATAGTATAAGTCTTGGTTTCTAATATGTTTTCAAGTGTATGCCTTGAAACACTATGGGGGCGAAATATAACCCCAACTAATGGCGGACACGCACCGAGGTGAAACACAGAGCTAACAATAGAGAGGTTTTCTTGTCCTGCACTATCCACTGTACCAATTAGGTTTGCGCTTTTAAAACCAGAAAGAGAGTTTACCAACAACGCACGGTAACGCTGTTCAAGTTTGTTAATGTCTTCGTTTGAAAAGTGTTTCATTATTTATCTACCAATCGATCGGTTTATTTTGCCAGTCTACATAACTTACGGTGCCATCAACTTTTTGTCTCGCAATAATATCGCTGAGTTGTGCTGCTACGAATGTGGGACTAAACAGCTTTTGACTAGGTACATTGGCTTGAAAAGGTTTAGATAGCGGAGTATCGGTTGTGCCCGGGTGAAACAGTACCAGCTTGATGTTTTTTGCTCGCCTTGCAAGTTCCACAGCAGCGGACTTAAACATCATATTTAAGGCGGCTTTAGAGCTGCGATAGCTATACCAACCGCCAAGTTGATTGTCACTGATGCTACCAACTCGGGCGGATAATGCTGTTACCACGCATGAATTTTTACCTTTCAAGGCTGGGAGCAGGGCTTGCAACCACAACATAGGCAGCATTGTATTTATGTTAAACAGCATCATGCTGTAATCAAGGTCTATTTCCTCCAGCTTTTTTTCTGGTAGCTTGCCATCTTCTCTGTGCAGCATTCCGTTAAAGATAGTAACGCCTGCAATAGTGAGGTTGAGGTCTTTTATAGATTTACCGACTTGAGAAATTTGACTTGGTGAATAATCGCATTGAAAGTGAGCCGCTATATTTTGGTCATGACCACTCGGTTTTTTTGAGATGCTAATCACTTTTAGGTCAGGGTTGCGATTGGCCTGCTCGGTGATAAAAGCCTTGGCAATCTCTGAACTGGCGCCAATCACCACAATCGCCTTATCTGTCACCGTCACACTTCCCTTTTTGATTAATACCACATTGATTTGGCATCAGTAAATTCGATATTTTCATTCTATGGGCTGCAAAAAATAGATAAAATTTGTCCGCGATAAACTTTACGCCAGGCAGGCGAAGTAACCCTAGCCAGCGATGCTTGCCTACTGTCCTCCATACGCCTACCGTGACATCTAGCCCGAGAAGAAGCTGGCCTTGGTTGTCATAAGCATGGAGTTTGGTCATAGCGGCTTGTTTGCTAATTTCGGGGAAGTCCTGCTCAAAGCGCAAGCTATGAATGTTTACTAGATCTAGTTTATTTGCCTTGTCTGCACTTTTTAACGCGTCCATTTCTTTCATACATAGTGGACAGTTACCATCATAAAATACAATCATTCCCAAACCGTATTAACGTGATTCTTTGTCATTTTTTTACGTTATTGTCTTGAAAATAGATCGTTCGCAATTAAAAAAATTCTCGGTATAGTGAAGTTCGAGTATCTTTTCATCAAGGAGATTGTATGACAGAGCAATACACAAGCCTACGCAGTAACGTAAGCCTTCTAGGCCAGATGTTAGGACAGATAATTCAACAAGCACAAGGGCAAGAGACGTTAGACAAAGTTGAAGAAATCAGGCATTTGGCAAAATCCTCCAGAAGTGGGAACGAGTCAGATAGGCTGGTATTAATCGAAACGTTACGCAGTTTAAGTGACGAGGCTTTATTGCCTGTTGCCCGTTCATTCAATCACTTTCTAAACCTTGCAAATGTTGCTGAGCAATTTCACACCATCTCAAAATCGGGGGCGCCAGACGGCGTGATGGGTGAAATAGACCGCACACTCGACGAGTTACAAAGCAAAGTAGAAGCAGGTGAGTTGACTTTAAATGAAGTCGCTGACGTGATCAGCAAACTTAAAATTGATTTAGTGTTAACTGCGCACCCGACAGAAGTGACTCGACGAACCATTATCAATAAACATGTAGAGCTAAGCGAGTGTTTAAAACAGTTGGAAAACATCTCAGGTGAAGACCCTGTTTACGATGAAGTGCTTGATCGCATTGAACAGTTAATTTCTCAGGCATGGCATACCAGTGATATTCGAGAGAAGCGACCGACACCTCTGGACGAGGCAAAGTGGGGTTTTGCGGTTATTGAGAATAGCCTGTGGGAGGCAGTACCGAAGTTTGTTCGCTATTTTAATACGCAAGTTAAAACACGATTAAATTTACAATTACCTGCACACTTTAGCCCAATTCAACTGACTTCTTGGATGGGAGGTGACAGAGACGGAAACCCATTTGTTACCTCGCATGTTACTCAGTCTGTACTAGATCATGGTCGTTGGATGGCATTGGATTTATACCGTCGAGACTTACAAACGCTTGGAGCTGAGCTGTCGATGCGTCACGCGTCAGCACCTTTTAGTGAACGTGCCAATGGTAGTCACGAGCCTTATCGCTATGTGCTCAAACAGCTGCGGGCCGATGTAGAAGAAACTATTGCGGCGCTAGAGTATAAGATCAAAGGTATGCCTTCTCAGTACCAAGATAAAATAAAAGAAGTGGTTCAAATCAGAGAGCCACTTGAAGCCTGTTATCAGTCTTTGGTTGCCTGCCGCATGAGTAATATTGCTGATGGATTACTATTAGATGTATTGAGACGAATAGACTGTTTTGGTGTGTCCTTATGTAAATTGGATATACGTCAAGATTCGGCAAGGCACACTGAAGTATTTTCTGAGCTCACGCGTTATCTCGGGTTGGGCGATTATGCGCAGTGGCAAGAGGAAGATAAACAGGCCTTTTTGCTTACAGAGCTGAGCTCTAGACGGCCGTTACTGCCGCGTCACTGGCAACCGAGTGCAAATGTCCAAGAAGTAATAGAAACATTTGAAGTTATCGCCCAGCAAGATAGCAGTGCTTTGGGTATTTATATTATATCAATGGCACAAAGTGCATCTGACATACTCGCGGTGCACCTATTGTTACAAGAAAGCGGTTGCCAATTTGATTTACCTGTTGCCCCATTATTTGAAACCTTAGATGATTTAAATAACGCACAAACAGTCATTTCCGGTTTGTTTGATAACACCTGGTATAAAGGAACTATTGGCGCAAAACAGTATGTAATGATTGGCTACTCCGATTCAGCAAAAGATGCGGGTATGATGGCTGCTGGCTGGGCACAGTATGAGGCTATGGAGCAGCTGGTTACGTTGGCTGATACAAAAGGTATTGAACTGGTTTTATTCCACGGTCGGGGTGGTACGATTGGTCGCGGCGGTGCTCCAGCTGCTCAAGCGTTACGCTCACAACCACCAGGCTCGTTAAAAAGTGGATTACGAGTCACCGAGCAGGGTGAAATGATCCGCTTTAAATTCGGTTTACCGAAAGTGGCGATGCAAAGTCTCTCTATCTATACCAGTGCAATTCTTCAAAGTAACTTATTACCTCCTCCAAAACCCGAGCCTACTTGGGTTGAAGTAATGCGCACAATCAGTGAGGCCTCTTGTGATAAGTATCGACAAGTAGTTCGGGAAACGCCTGAGTTTGTTCCTTACTTTAGAATGGCTACGCCAGAGCAAGAACTATCTAAGTTACCGCTCGGTTCAAGGCCATCCAAGCGTAACCCACAAGGCGGGGTTGAAAGCTTAAGAGCGATACCGTGGATTTTCGCTTGGAGCCAAAACCGCCTGATGCTACCTGCATGGTTAGGCGCTAAGGAAGGGCTCGAGGCTGCAATTGAAGCCTTTGGCAAAGACACCTTGCAGCAAATGAGTGCGAAGTGGCCGTTTTTTAGAACACGCCTTGAGATGCTAGAGATGGTATTTTGTAAAGCAGACCTTTGGTTGAGCGAAATGTACGATACCAGTCTTGTCAGCGCTGAATATAAAGGTCTTGGTGATGAACTAAGAGAAAATTTACAACAAGCAATCGAGCTTATTAGAGGGCTTGCGCCTGAGTCTTCATTACTATCGCAGCAGCCTTGGATTAAAGAGTCAATAGCACTCAGAAACCCCTATACAGATCCGCTTAATTTATTGCAGGTGGAGCTTCTTAAACGTGTAAGAGAAGACACAAATCATGACCTAGAGCTCGCCTTAATGATAACGATGACGGGGATAGCTGCTGGAATGCGAAATACTGGTTGATGTGCCATGTGGGATAATTCATTCACACGGTAATTAACATTTGTATTGATCATATTAAAAAAACCAATCCCAATGGATTGGTTTTTTTAATATGTTTAGTTTTTTAATCTTATATTTGTTGACAGTAATTCTCATTGAGCTATACAATGCGCGGCTGGTTCAACCAGTTATTATATTTGTTTTAGTCAAGAATAGTTCGGTGATAGGTTTTCGAAACATGCACAAAATTTCTACTAGCGTCACATTCGATGAGTGTCATGATTTAATTATGATGAAGGTCAGAGGTGTTGCTACTGCAAATGATGTTGTCAGCGCGTATGAAAAAGCTAATTTGTACGCTAAAAAGCATAATAGTAGTAAAGTCCTAGTAGATGTGAGCGAGCTGGAACACCGTTTTGCGGCTATTGATATTGTCAATATTATGCCAAAAGTTGTACATCATATTGGTAATCTGCATATCGCACGAGTAGTGGGTTTTGAAGGCTACATGCACGACTTATTCTTACAAAAAGTAAAACGCTTTAATATCAGCGCCGAGAATTTTGAATGCTTTAAATCTGCAAGAGAATGGTTGAGTCGACTCTAACTCTTGCGTAAACTATCCTGCCATAGATAAACATGACAACAATATGGCAAAACAAGAACTATCTCTAAAAAACGCGTTGAAGCAAGATGCCATAGCTAAACGCGGAATATTCAGTTATGACCTTTTAACTACCTGCAAAGCACGCTTTCAATTGTCGGAGTCTGAACTGGAAGCGGTATTACTTGAAGTTGCAGCAGAATTTGCAACGCCTCCTATTTCAGATTTTTATGTTGGTGCTATTGCTTGGGACGATAAGTCCGGCCAAGCGTTTTTAGGCGCCAACCTTGAGTTTTCTCATCAAGCTCTCTCTTTGGTGGTGCATGCTGAGCAAGCTGCAATCAACAATGCGTGGCTAAATGGGGCGGCAGAAATTTCAAGAATGACAATCAACGCTGCACCTTGTGGCTTTTGTCGTCAGTTCATGAATGAATTAAGCACAGCTAAAGAACTTGATATTTTATTGCCTTCGGGCAAAACAACGCTCAATGCGCTGCTGCCGACTTCATTTGGTCCCGACGACTTAGACAACCAAGAAAAACTGTTTGCACAGCATCCACACAGCGAAGCAGTTCTGGGTCTTCCTGCAACGGTAAGTGACAAGTTGTATCAACACTATCTTGCTTCTTATTGCCCTTACACAAAAAATCGTAGTGCGGTGGAAATAACGTTAGCAACCGGAGAGCGCTTTTTTGGCCGATACGCTGAAAATGCAGCTTATAATCCAAGTTTGTCGCCGCTACAGAGCGCATTAAGTCAGTTGGCAATGTCAGGAAGAACGTTGTTGGACGTTGATGTGGAGTCAATTACACTTGTGGAAAAACGCGGCAAAGCGAACCAGCACGCGGTGAGTTTAGCTGTGCTCAGTGCCTATGACGCGCAAAATCTATTAAGGCTTATAGAGATTGAGTAACTACTCAATCTCTATCATTCTCCAGCCTTAGCAGTGAAGACCGGCTTGAACCTACTTATTACAGTTAAGATCAAGCAGAATTAATTTAATTTACTTGTGTTGATGTAAAAGGATGTCCGCCGCTTTTAGTACCGCAGTAACCGCTTTTTTCTCGACGTCATGGTGGTCGACATTCGGTATCTCTTGACGTGTTCTGTTCACGAGTACGCCTGCGAGGCAAGCTGCTTTTAACCCTAATGCTGCACACATAGTGAATAAGGTTGCAGACTCCATTTCGTAATTCATAACATTTAACTTTTGCCACTCAGCACACGAGCCTTGGTATGCCTTACGTACATATCCTGAGTAAGTGTCATAACGCTCTTGGCCTGGATAAAAAGTGTCGCTTGATGCTGTGATACCGACATGATGGGTAATACCTAGCGATTCACATGCTTGAACCATTGCTGAAGTTGCGCCAAAGTCGGACACCGCTGGAAATTCAATTGGTGCAAAATGTTGGCTAGCTCCATCTAAGCGCACAGAGGCAGTACTAACTAAGATATCCCCTTCATTGATGTGTGGCTGAATAGCGCCTGTTGTACCAATTCTTAGAAAAGTGGTGATACCAAGTTGGGCTAGCTCTTCAACAGCGATGGAAGTTGATGGACCACCAATACCTGTTGAGCAAATTACTACTGGACTTTCATTTAAAAAGCCAAGGTAGATATGAAATTCGCGAGTTTGTGCTAAGCACACCGGAGAGTCTAAATATTCAGAGATACGCTTTGAACGTTCTGGATCACCCGGAACAATTGCGAGTGAGGCGCCTTTTAGGTCGGCTTTGGTAAGACCTAAGTGAAATACCTTTTCCATAGTAAACCTTAGTGATTAGTAAAGCGTAATGTTTATAGTTAATGCCTTTCAAGTACAGGACAGATGTCCTGTTTGGGCGCGGCGATTCTTAAATTATAGCTTGTTCTAGCTTGCGGGATTGTCAATGTTCCACTAAACCTAAACATGAGAGCAACTACGAGGAATGGTTATGCCTGCTACACATTCTATAGATAAAAATCACCAGTTTGCGCGTTGCTTTGAGTGCAATAAAGTACCTGCGATGGCGCCTTTTCATTGGCTTGCACTAGCGTGCAAAGATTTGGCTAATGCCCCTTTACTTAGTTTACTATACGGACTGATCTTTACCTTAATTCCAGCTACCATCATGTGGCTTGTGTATCAATCTGGCACCCATTTGGTGATCCTGCCTGCAGCTGTTGCCTTTGCATTAATTGGCCCTGCTTTTGCCGCGGGGTTGTATGATGTTGCATGGGAATTAGAGAAAGGTCACAAGCCAACTTTGATACATAGCCTGAAGTCTATGTTTAGAAACCCCGCAGGAGAGTGGGGGTTTGCAGTGCTATTAATGGTTATCATGATCGTGTGGATGCGCCTTGCAGCACTAATTCACGCTCTGTATCCAAACGTACCCAACCCCACATTTGAGCAACTCTCAGCATTTTTAGCCTTGGGCTCTATTGTGGGAGGGATCTTACTGGTATGTGTGTTTGCAATTTCGGCATTTACCCCACAAATCATGATGGAGCGTCGCGTCGATATTATGACAGCAGTGATAAGCTCTATGCATGCCGTGAAAGAGAATTTCGGCGCTATGGTTGTGTGGTGTGGAATTTTGGTATTCCTCGTTATGGTCGGGTTTGCTACTGGAACTGCTGGTTTTATCGTGATTATGCCACTGCTTGCATACGCCAGTTGGCATGGGTATATCGCTGTTATTAAAACCAAAGTACCGCGTCATTACGAATAACTAAACATCCTCTATGAATAATCAACCAGAGTGTATTGCTTGCATCAATACGCTTTGGTTGACTTCCCAATTTAAGCTGTTATACGTTCACCAACTTATATCTAACGCGCAGATTCAAGCTAACGAAAAATGAGTATGATAATTTGCTAAGTGCATGATTATTATTAAGTTAACTTGTTTTCTGGCAATGTTTCTGAGATTTGGGCTGATCTTGAAGGCAACTCTTACACGAATATCGTGAATAAGTTGGCTGGAATTTTCCGAATCGCATGATTATTCACAAAAAAGGGGATAGCGATGTCTGATAGTAAACAACAATTCCACAAAAAACTGGAGCACTGTTTATGTCCACCGGGGGATGGTGTTTTCACCGTAAACACTGCAAAAGAGAGAAAGGATGCGTTGAGACAAAAGCTATATGGGCAAACTGAAGGTATTGACACCCTGTGGAAAGCATCTTTGAATAGCCTTACTGATAGTGAAAAAAAAGCAGCCATTTTGGGGATTAGTTCAGATTGTGGTGGCGGTATTTTACGCGGAGCGAATTGGGGACCTCTATTTTTACGTTCCACACTAATAGAGCAACAGCCGCACACAAGTGCTTTTGATCTTGGTGATGTAAGAGTTATTCCGCATCTGCTTCATGATAAGTACCTAAATGAGAGTACGATCAGTAATTGTCAAAAAGCGCTCTATGCAGACCCTGAGAGTGAATATTACGTGTCACCTTTATCCATTACAGAAGATGTCTGTGATGGTTTTTACGAGAATTACCCTGATAAGGGTATCTTTGGTATAGGTGGCGACCATTCGATTAGCTATCCGCTTACCAAATCGTACCTGAAAGCAAAACGTGCTCGCGGTATAAAAACAGCAATTATTCATTTTGACGCGCATACGGATTTACTGGTTGAGCGCTTAGGTATTGATTTATGCTTCGGTTCTTGGTGTACACATATTTTGGAGTTTCTGCCTGCACCTTCTCACCTCGTGCAATTTGGGATCCGCTCAAGTGGTAAGCCTAAATCGCATTGGGAGTCGACATTTGGTGTGAAACAACACTGGGCGCATGAAATTAGAGAACGCGGAGCGCAAGCAATCGTTGACGAAGTTATCGCACAGTTAAAAGCTGATGGTGTTGAAGAGCTGTATGTTAGTTTCGATATTGACGCGTTAGATGAAGCATTTGCTTCAGCGACAGGTACACCTGAAGCTGGAGGCATGACGCCAGAAGAAGCGATGTTGATTTTAAGCGCATTGCATGAAGAGTTTAAGATAACTGGTGCAGATATGATGGAAATCGCGCCGTTCACCGACAGTTCTTTAGCCGGTCAATCAAGCTCAGAAACGACACTAAGAGAAGGTGCCAAGTTAAGCGCGTTTTTAATCGATGCGATTAACAACAGCTAAAAAACCTTGCTTATGTCAGTGGTGGGTGATCTAGTTTTACCCACCATATCTCCAGTTAAAAAAACTAATACCAATTTTCTTAATTAAGTGGTCTATTTTGAGGCGAGAAAATCTTGTCGATAACTCCGCTACCGCGTCCTGCTATCGCTAAGGTACCTACATCCATATAAGCAAGGCAAAAATTTTGCTATTTAGTTGTTCTAAATAAGAAATTTTTAACGCGGTTAGCGTCAGATTGACTCCTTCAAATTGAGCAAGTATTAAGTCAAATTGGTATAACGTCTGCTCTTCTCCCAAAACTTTCATTTTGTGTTAAAAATTGCTCAACTCCCAAGTTAAGACTATATTATTCAAGTTACTACGGGAGAGTTTCATGAAGGGTATACTTTGGTTTTGTATGGGCACACTAGTAATTAGTTTCTGTGCTGGCGCGTTTACCTTGAATATCGTGACTGAGAATTTTCCGGATTTTCAATATCAGAATGAAAAAGGAGAATTGATAGGGCGAGCGGCCGATAAAGTGAAAACGGTTCTCGACGAAGCAGGGATAAAATACACCATTAACGTACTCACTTGGCCAGCAGCTTACAATGCCGCATTAAGAAAAGATGATACTTGTGTCTTTTCRACTGCTCGAAACAACGTAAGAGAAAATGAGTTTGAATGGGTGTTTCCTATTGATGCCTTTACGACCTCTTTTTATGGGCTTCGCGAAAATGAAATTGAATTAGAGTCTTTAGAGGATGCCAAACGTTATCGCACGGCGGTAATAAGAGATAACTTTAGCCACCAGTTTTTAATGGAACATGGTTTTATAGAAGGAAAGCAACTGTTAATCATCAACTCTTTTGATAAAGTGTTTGAGTTGCTTAATACAAGAAAAGACTTTGTTGATTTGGTGGTATTGAGTGATGCTCAGTTTAGGTTTCGAAGAACACAAGAGCAAACGGCTTATTTATTGGAACCGGTGTATACTTTGGATGACTTCAGTACATCATTATATTTCGCGTGTAACAAAAATGTGCCCAAATACATTCTTAATAAAATACATGAAACCTATCAATCTCATTATTCAGTGCATTAGCTCAAACACCTCAAAAGCTTCAAAACAGGTAGCGATTATGATGCTAAGAATGGGCAAAAATAGGGCTTGGTAACAAGACTTTTTAAGCTGGATAGGCTGTTTGTTCGAGCTCACCAGTATAGAGCGATGAGCTCGATTTTAAATTTGAAAATAGAAGGGGAGATAAGCCGGACTATTTTTTTATCTCAGGCCATTGAAAACCATGAAAGGTATCAAGGTATAGCTGTTCTACTTTAGCTCGAGCCCAAGGCGTTCGTCGTAAAAACTTTAAACTGGATTTGACGCTCGGGTTATCCTTAAAACAGTTTATGTCCACGGCGGCTGACATGGCTTTCCAGCCAAGCTGTTGCTCTAGTTTAATAATTATTTCTTCTAGCTTGACCCCATGTAGTGGGTTGTTTGCTTGGGTACTCATTAATTGCTTCTATATTGACTACTATAATTGTTGTTAGTTTACCTGAATTTTCTTGATAATTTCAGGCCTTATTGGTTTACCTGATGTATCTGCTTTAATCCAAATAAGCTGACCATTGTTTTCGTTGTGTTTTTTGGGAGCACATACAAAGAGCATATCGAATTGCTGCAACAGTGCGCCTTCGCTATATGACTGTCCTTGGTACCAACATACTCGTTTGGGTAACTCGCCATAAAGTCTTAACTCTTGGGGACTGAGTGCCAAAACACTGGGTGAGATCAAAGTTGCTGTTATTAAACCTATTAAAAACTTCATCAAATTTAAAATTTTGAACTAGAGTGTAAAAAGAATATAGAAGAATAAGGAAAAATGACAATGGCATTAGATCAAAAATTATTGGATGAGCTAACCTTACTTGCCAGGTTTCCTAGGCATAGTTTACATCAGGGGATTAAAATTCACAGTAATGCACCAGAAGGGATCCAGGGCGCTGCGATGCGTCTATTTGAAAAAGGGGTTATTGATAGCCCCGATGGAGGGTATTTAACCGATTTGGGCCATGACCTTATCGGCCATTTTGATCACGTTTATAGCGCGCTGAAATAAAAAGGTTTGATTTACGGGGTGATATGCCCAGCATATCACCCCGTACAACGGATCTATCTCGTAATTAAGTTACTGTGCATCTAATTGATTTTCAGGCGCGGCATCAGAAAATGCGCTTAGCGTATTGCAATGTTCATATACTCGAGCGATCTTAGGAAATGCAGTCATATCCACTTTAAAACGCAGTGCATTAAATACTTGTGGCACTAAACAAACGTCGGCTAGCGTAGGCTCTGTACCAAAGCAAAATTGACCATCACCAATCATAGGTTCTAGCTTTTTAAAGCCCTCGATAACCCAATGACGATACCATTCGTTTTTCTGGTCGTCAGATGCGCCTAGCTCGTTTGATAAGTATTTAAGTACACGTAAATTATCAATAGGGTGGATATCACAAGCGATGGCATAGCAAAAATTTCTTACTTGTGCTTTTTGCCATGGATCTTGTGGTAACAAAGCTTGGCCGCTTTGCGTTTCTTCCAACCACTCCAGTATTGCTAAAGATTGCGCAAGGACGCCGTGCTCTGTTTCTAAAGCAGGAAGTAAGCCTTGACCATTTTTACTTAAATATGCCTCTGCGCTTTGCTCAGATTTTAGCAAGTTTACAGGCACTAACTCATGGCTCAAACCCTTTAAGTTTAAAGCAATACGCACACGGTAGGCAGCTGAGGAACGAAAATAAGTATATAGTTTCAACATAATCTTTATGCTCCTTTAAAGTACTTTTTAATGCCTTTCCAGCAATCAGCATAATTAGGCTGACGTGCTTTGCCTTCAAGAGCATACTTAGTTGGAGAGATAATGTAACGTGACTCAAACATAAACGCGAGCGTGTTTTCATAGCGTTGCGGCGCAAGCTCTGCATTGCTCGCTTTTTCAAATACATCCGCTTCTGGACCATGTGGAGACATGCAGTTATGCAGGCTCATACCACCAGGTACAAAGCCATGCTCTTTAGCGTCGTAGACCCCTTCGATTAACCCCATAAACTCACTCATGATATTACGGTGATAATAAGGAGGGCGGAAGGTATTTTCTGCCACCATCCAGCGCGGTGGGAAGATCACAAAGTCTACATTGGCAACACCTGGTGTGCCTGATGGCGAAGTCAGTACAGTGAATATTGATGGATCGGGGTGATCAAAACTGACTGTATTCATCACGTTAAATCGCGCTAAGTCATATTTGTATGGAGCGCTATTACCTGTCCATGCAACCACATCAAGTGGCGAGTGGCCAATGTCACAGCGAAATAAGTTACCGTTGAACTTGGCAACCAGTTCAAAGTCGCCTTCTATGTCTTCAAAGGCAGCCACTGGGTATTGGAAATCACGCTCGTTAGTATAACCATTTGCGCCAACGGGGCCTCGCTCCGGCAAGATGTAGGGATTGCCGTAGTTTTCACAAATATAACCGCGAACTGTATCGCTGAGTAGCTCAACTCTAAATTTAATCCCACGAGGGATAACGGCAATCTCACCTGGTTTAATCGCGAGTTTTCCGCACTCGGTATGTAAAACGAGTTCACCTTGCTGTGGGACGAATAGCAATTCGCCATCCGCATTATAAAAGTAACGTCCCTCCATCGATGCGTTAGCAACATATACATGAATACCTATTCCGCTTTGTCCGTTTGCACTGCCGTTAGCTGCCATAGTGACCAAGCCATCGATAAAATCCGTTTTCTCTTGTGGTATATCGATAGGATCCCAACGCAACATAGAAGGTGGAGTCGCTACCTCTGTAATAGGGGCTGTGCGCAGTAAACCATTATCAATGGCCTCGTATTCTCCTTGTAAGACAGAAGGACGAATACGGTAAAACCAATTTCTGCGGTTATCAGCCCGAGGCGCTGTAAATGCTGTAGTGTTATATTGCTCTGCATAAAGGTCGTATTTTACTTTTTGCGGTGAAAATTGACCAATAGGTAAAGCACCTGGCAATGCTTCACTTTCAAACTCATTACCAAACCCTGTTAAATATTGAAGTTCTTGGCTCATCTGTCTCGACTCCTTACTGTTTTATAGTAAGATACTCTCATGTGAGAGTATTTTCAATCTTCACCGTTGAGTAAGGCCGTAAAGTTATGATGACACTTAGGAGCAATTGATAATGACAAAAAAAGATGAAAAGTCACTGAATATTAAAGAGTTTTTACCATATCAATTAGTTTCTTTGTCAACAAAAGTGAGCAATGACTTTGCACAGGTGTATAAACAGCAAGGGAAACTGACACAGCCGCAGTGGCGGGTGCTGTCCCATGCGATACAACATAATGGGATCACAGCAGCACACATTTGTGAACTGGCAAACATGGACAAATCAACCGTTTCGAGGGCGATCAAGCAGTTACAAGACAGAGAGTTGATAGAGATGTTAGTGAGCTCAAGTGACAAGCGTGCAAAAACTATTGCGGTGACAGAGCGAGGAAGAGTGCTTTATCAAACGTTAACGCCACTTGCTCTAGCATGGGAAGCCGAGCTACTTAGTTGTTTTAGCGATGAGCAGAAAGAAAAGTTTATTGAATTATTAACGGTGCTTAATAATAGACTAGTGAATAGTGATACCAGCAATGCTGATTAACGAAAAAGGCCAGCATTTGCTGGCCTTTGGAAGGTTATCTAATTATCTGTTAGATATTAGAATGTGTAACGAATACCAATTTTAGCTTGCCATGCTGATGCGCCTTTATCGATAGTCGAGTAGTTACGAACATCTGCACCCTTATAACGAGGAGAGATAATGAGCTTGCCATCGTCGTCTAAGCCACCAAAGTCATAAACAGCTTGGTCAGAGTAACCTAATTTCTTCTCTATACCCCAGTCACTGTTTAGTAGGTTAGCAAAGTTTTCGATCATAAAGTAAAGCTCACCTTTATGCTCTTTATAGAAACCTGGGATCTCTTGCTTAAAGCTTACATCCATAGTAGTGACCCAAGGTTGAGTGCCGGTGTTACGGTCAAGCAGTTGGCCACGCTCGGTGATACCAGCGCGATTAAGTAAGGTCTCTAACTCGTTCCAAGATAGTCTTGATTCTTCCCAATTTACATTGGCGTCATCAGGGCCCGATGGAATGTAAGCTAGGTATGCAGAGGTACCAGCAAAGTCGCGAGTATCACCAAAGTCATAGTCATTATAAGACCCCATTGTGTAGCTAAATGGACGACCAGAGCGACGCTCAAAGAATACGTTAAACTTAGACGCGTAACCGTCAAAGAATTCAGTTGTATAGCGTAGATTTAACTTGAAGCTGTGCTCAACTTCGTAGTGGCCGCGGCCAACCAATTCAACGTTACGGCTGTGCGTGGTTGCATGTTTATAGTTTCCATCAGCTTGAGATGCGCTGCCTGGAGAAACATCTTCAACATCTTGGTTTGTATAGCTTGCTGAAACATAAAGCCCGTTATCCCACTCTTTAGCAATAGCTGTGCTAATGATAACTGAACGCGCGTCTTTATCTGCGTTAGTCATCATGATGTCGTAGTTATCTCTTAACTCACCAGAGTACTTGTTTTCATATATGATACGACCTGTTGCAGAACGAACGATATCGCCGTTTTCATCAAGTTTAGGGGTAATAGAAGTATTCTTCCAAATCGCTTCATCTTGCTTATTGTGATAAGCAAGTTCAGCTGTCCACTTAAAGCCATCGCCTAATAGCTCTGAATCAAAATCATATTCAAAGCCAATTTGAGCACGAATACTTGACGGTAACTCGAAGTTTGGATCTGTATAGGCTGTGCTACCTGCGCCTTGCTGTAGAGAATCTTGAATTGGCTGTGGCACACGAGTGAAGTCAACTTGCTCAACGCCAGCGAAGTAATCGTTGATAGCGTCTTGGTTTGCGCTAACCTGCGTTAACCCGTCTTTTTGGAATGGGTTGTTAAACCAAACATTTGGGATACCGCCGTGGAAGCGACCAACACCACCATTAATGGTCAGTGATTCAGTGGCATAATACTTGAAGCCGATACGTGGTAAAATGATATCTGCACCGTCCAAGTTTTCTTGGTTTGTATAGCCGTATGTTTCTTGGAAAGCGGTATTTAACGTTGGCTTATCGCTTGAAGATAAGCGTTCGTAACGAACACCCGCTGTCATTTCAAGGTCGTCAGTCACATAGAACTTATCTTCAATATAAAGCGCAAGTTGTTCACGTGTAGCATCATAAGCTAAGTCATTGACATTGTTAGTATAAGCATTGGTATAAGAGAACTTATAGTCATCATACTTGTTTAAGAACAGCTTTTTGTTTTCAAAATCTTCTATGCTACCAAACGTCCAGCTACCTCTTGAGTCTTCACCGAACAAGTTGTAAAGGCGCTTGCTCTCGTACTGACCACCGAAGTTAATCTCGTGGTCACCCATTAGGTAAGTTGCATCAAGTGTAAACGCGTATGTTTCTGTTTCAGACTCGTTAACATGACGGTATCTATCGCGTCCAAATTGGAAGCCAGCACCGCGCTCACCGAAGAGATTTACACGAATATTGCCTAGATCTGAGTTTGTAACGCTATCGTTTGTTACGTTTTTATAAGCAAGGCCAACCTCTGTCGAGAAATCATCTGTCCAATCAGAGTATAATTTGGCAGCGAAATTATCGAATTTGGTCGTATAGGTATAACGACTTGACGCCATTGATACTGTGTCGCCACCTGTTGCGAAGCCTCTTGCATCTTCTTCATCTTGCCATTGGTAAGTGAAGTCTGCACGGTGAAGATCTGAAATGTTCCAGCTTAGCTTGATTAAGATGCTATCGCTGGTGTCTTCAGGGTTACCACCAAGCTCATCTTGAATACCGTATACGCTGTTTAAAGCATTAACAAAATCGAGATAATCGTCTGCACTAACGTCAAACTCATGAGCTGTACCTGAACCATCAAAACCGTAGTCCATGTCCATCTCTTGCTTCCAAGCGTTGTAGTTTACAAAGTAAAATAGCTTGTCTTGGATAATCGCACCACCGGTACTAAAGCCTAAACGCTTTTCGGTAACGATAGGATCTGTGCGTGCCACTTCATAAGTTCTATGGCCATCTTCATCAAGAATGTTAGAACCAGCGCGGTGGATTATTTTACCGTCAGCGTCTTTTATGTCTTCTTTGTATTTCGCTTCTGAGATGTTATCTAGCTTACCTGCAAGGCTTGGTGTGCTAGTTTCGTAGAAACCAGTAAAGGTGTATTCATTAGAGCCTGACTTAGTAACCGCATTGATCGTACCGCCACCAAAGTTGCCTTTTTTAGCTGAGAAAGGTGAGGTATCTACAGAAATCTGCTCAATTGCATCAAGTGCTACCGGTGGTTGTGCTGTCGGATAACCGCCAAAGTTTAGACCGAAATCATCATTTTGACCGATACCGTCAACGGTTAAACCGTTGGTTCTTGGGTTATTACCCGCAATTGTTAGTTCGCCATTACCATTGATGCTGGCGAGTGGGTTTAAGCGTGCAATGTCTTTGATATCATTATTGAAGCTAGGTACATTTTCAATGGTATCTGCACCAAATACACTGCTTGAGCCACCAGCTTGTTGCACTAGTTTATATCCAGTGACTTCGATTTTTTCTATTTGTTGTAACGGTTGAAGCTGGTTGGTTAGGCGGTGAGTATCACCAAGCTCTAGATAAATATTGTCAAGTTGTGTATCTGAATACTTGTTAGAATCCAAGATTACGCGGTAAGGACCACCTACACGAAGGCCTTTTGCGATAAACGTACCTGACTCGTTAGTTAGAAAAGTACTTGTTGTTCCAGTTGGTTCGTGAATAACTGTAACTTTAACGTTTGCAGCGGCTTCACCGGTTGGCGTTGTAATTTTACCGCGCATTGCAGATGACGTGTCAGCAGCGTAAGCACTCACTGATACGCCAAGTGCCAGAGCTAATGCGCCAGCTACTTTAGTTAAGCGAACGTTTCTCATTATGTCATTTCCCGTGTGTTTTGACTGTTTCAATGTAAATTACTGCGAACACAACATTTTTATATCAATCTTAAAGACGTTGTGTTCATAAACATTTCTATCAACTGCCGCTTTGGGTTTCTGAAGCCAGAGTCCCAAAATAGTGCTGATGAGAGTGTTTGGTCGATCTAAGTTGTGTTATCGACCTGGTATGCGCACACTAAGCTCAGTCTGTGTCGACTAAACAGTAAGCACCTCATAAGAGGTTCTCTTTCTTCCAAAACCACGTAATTAACGCTGTTTCTTGATGTCAAAAAGGCCGCTTACTTAATGCGATTGGTATTAAATCAAAAAGAGCAAAAAATATACTATTCTTAATTCTGCATACTTGCGAATTATACAGTAATAATAGGGCGGTTATCAAAAGTTTATGCTTTACTTTTAAGGTTTTTTGATTGAAACAATGGTGAAAATGTGGAGACACTGGTGTTGTTGTAACCATTTGACAAATAAGGTTTTTTGTCTTTTTTTCGAGTTTGCGGCGGCCGGTACTTTGTAGTGATGATATAGGCTGTCAATACTTTCAGTTATCTTCAAAGACAACTATTCATTTACACCAAATATTTATATTTTATTTTTTGAATTTTATATTGAGCAGTTTCAAAGATTTAATAAAAATGCGTCACCTAGAGATAAAGGTGACGCATTTTACTTAAGCTGCTAACTTGTTAAGTATGCGTAGTAACTAGATATTAAAATTTATAATTAACACCTAGCTTGATACGCCATGAAGAGCGTTCCGCATCAAACGTAGTTGGTGCATCACTTTCATAACCTTCGCTGTAGATATACTGATTTGCAGCTTGGTCATACTCAACACCAACTAATTCGCGACCGTTAAAGAAGTCAGTTCTGTATACCTTACCTGCGCTACTATCAATTAAGTTAAGCAAGTTTTTCACTGAGAAGTAAACAGAACCTTTATGACCTTCCATAAACCCAGGGATTTCTTGGGTAAATTTGAAGTCTAGGCGTGTAGTCCAAGGACCATTAACAGTGTTTCTATCAACGATGCCGCCGGCTTGGCCCGCAAGACCGTGTTGGTCAATTACGGCTTTCAATTGCTCATAGCTATAACCATCTGCATAGCGTACTTTGGCATCATCTGCACCAGTTGGGATGTAGGCTAAGAACTCACCATCATCGAAGTTGTTTTGTCCACCAAAAGTGTCGTAGCCATTAGCATAAATCCAGCTATATGGTCTACCTGAACTACGCTCACCTTGTAGTGAGAAAGTAGACTTGTAACCTTCAAACAATTCTGCTGCGTAAGAAATATTAAGTTTAAAGCTGTGTTCAATCTCATAGCGGCTGCGGCCAACAACTGGGTTGTTTCTATCAGCTGCATTATACTTCTCATAGTTTGAGTTCGCTGTTGACGAAGTACCGCCAACTAGAGAGGTTGCATCTTGGTTAGCGTATGAAGCGTTTACATAAAAACCATTCTCAAATGCTTTTGACAAGCTAAGTGTAAATGTTTTACGCGTACCGCCTTCACCATTGGTTAGCATGATATCTGCACGGTCACGTTCACCAGTACCTACGTAAATGTTACGACCATCAGGGCCTGTAACAACCTCTTGTGTTTCACGGTACAACTCTTTCCAGCGGACAGCATCTTTTTCGTCGACATACATAAAGCTCGCTTCTAGATCCCAGTTATCACCTAGGCCGAAATCAGAGAAGTCAGCTGAATAGTTAGCCGTGATGCCATAGCGCCACTCTGAAGGTAACTCGAAGCTTGGGTCAATTAGGTTAACGTCACCATTACCTGGAGATAAGGTTGCACCTGCTGGCGGTTGTGTAAAGTCTGGGTTATCAAGGTCTACATCATCAGTATTTGCACGAACGTTGATTTGACCGTCGCTCGAGTATGAGTTTGAAATCCAAACGTTTGGTGTACCACCGTAGTAACGGCCAACACCACCACTGATGGTTAGGTTATCCGCAGCAGTCCAGTTAAAGCCTAAGCGTGGTAAAAAGATATCTTTTCCATCTAGGCTATTGGTATTTGAAAAGTTATATAGATCAGTGAATGTAGAGTTTTCACGGATCAGGCCTGAAGTCGAGATTTTTTCATAACGAACGCCTGCATTAATCCATAAATCATCGCGAATATCCCAACGATCTTCTACGAACATATGAAGATTTTTTACTTTAAAGTCAGCTGCAGCATCATTTGGGTTACCTGTGTAAGCATTTGAATAAGAAACGCTCTTCGCTTTACCTGCTTTAAAGTCTTCAAGTGAGGCAAATCTCCAGTCGCCTCGAGAGAAAGGAACAAACTGGTTAAACACATCGATTTCTTCAACACCCACACCAAAGCTTAGGGTGTGATAATCAAATAGGTACTCACCCTCAACGTCAAAAGTAGTTGTAGTGTTCTCTAACTTATTAGCGTGACGGTAAGGATCTGTGCCGAAGTACACACGGTTATCGTCAAAATCAATACGCACCTGACCAACTTTCGCATCGTTTAGCGTGYCAGAGAATGGAGCTTGGTTTGTTTTGGTGTCTTTGTATGACACTTTTACTTGTGTTGAAAACTCATCCGTCCAGTCTGAGTAAAACTGTGCTGCATAAGAGGTAATTTCTCCCTTTTTATCATACCAGTTACTCAATAATGAAAAACGACTACTGTTGGTGTTTTGAGGCGTAATCGAGTTGTCTGTAGAGTCTTGGTAAGTAAATGCTGCACGATGGTAGTCATTAATATTCCAGTCAAGCTTAACAAGCAATTTCTCACTGTCGTTATCTAGCCCCTTAGGAATGCTACCAGTGTTAACATTGTATTTGTTACTCGCAACGCTTTGGATTTCTTCAAGCTGGGCGCCAGTTAACCAATCTAGTTCATTTGCTGCGCCAGAGCCGTCTACTCCCCACTCAGTAACGAATGGAGTGGTAGACTCTTCATAAGCAACAAAAAAGAATAGCTTGTCTTCGATAAGCTTACCACCAAGTGCTGCACCAAATGTTTTACGCTCATATTCTAAGTCTACATCAGTGCCATCTTCACGCTTTGGCGTACCAGCCATTGAGTCATCTTCATACTCATAGAAGAATTCACCAGATAACTCATTGGTACCTGACTTTGTCACTGCATTTACAGAAGCACCGGTAAAACCAGATGCTTTTGCATTAAATGGTGTGATGTCTACTGACACTTGGTCAATAGCTAATAATGAAATTGGTGAACCATTCGTCGGGTAACCATTCTCGTTTAGGCCAAAATCATCATTTTGTTTAACGCCGTCAATAGAAATACTATTGAAGCGCGGGTTTACACCACCTACTGACATCTCACCGCGAGAGTCATCAGAGATATTAACAAGCGGGTTTTGACGTACGATGTCTTTTATGTCACGGTCAAATGAAGGTGAACGCTCAATATCGCCTGCACCATAAACACTTCCCATTGTGTCTTTTGAGGCATTGATAATTGAGTGACGAGATGCACCTGTGATGGTGATTGTTTCGATATCAGAAGTTAGTTCTATATCCAGTGCCGAAGTTTTGCCAAGCGTTAGGAATAGATCTGTTAGTGTTTTATCTTTATGTTTCTTAGAGTCAATTACAACAGTGTATGGACCACCTACGCGTAAGCCAGACGCATTAAAAACACCACTCTCATTAGGAGAGAGGGTTTTCTTTGAACCTGTTGGTTCGTGAATAATTGTTACGACAGAAGAAGTATCTGGGTTACCTTGTGGCCCCACAATAGTTCCTTTAATCGTCGATGTTAAAGAGTTTGCACTGGCTGCGCCACTAACACCTACAGCTGCAACTATCGCTACAGAAAGTGCTGTTTTGCGTAAAATAGTGTTCATTATGTTGTTTCCCGTATTTTTAGAACTAGCTACAATTATATTATTTCGCAGTCACAGAAGTCTTTAGTGCTTCTTTTAGTGGCTGCGAGTCCTTATCAAAAATTTGGTTTAATAAACCAGCAAGTCTAATACCGCCTTGTTGCAGTCTAAACTTCACTGTTGGCATATGCTTGTAAATGTACCCATAACTTATTTCAGTTTCATTGCTGTTATATACATTTTCGGCAATATTATTTGATTCAAGTAGCCAATCAGCTGGTGCGCTGTCTAAATATTCAGCAATTGTTTCAGAGTTTGTGGTTTGAATAAAGCGAGTAAACTCAGTAAACGAGAGATTTTCGTTTTCAATTAATTTGGTATCCCAAGTGCTGTGTAAATTAGAGTCGCTACCGAAAAACTTTACTTTAATCATATTACCCCCACGATCCTTACCTCTGCCGGCATGGAAAGGTTGGTGACTATCGCCTACAAGGTGGACAAGGAAGCGTAACGCAAAACGTTTTTCGTCTATAGATTTGGAGTCGGATTGGAGCGTGTTGATAGAGTAATAAATGCCATCTAGAATATTTTTTACTTTTTCTTTGTCGTCTAGATTTGAATGGACATGTTGGTGCATATTTTTAGGATCTTCGATATTAATGTAATGCCATTTCGAAGACTGTTTGCGCCAAAAGGTGCTTGGATCTGAGCGCATCTCGTCAGCCCATGTGGATACTTCAGCTAAAGAATCGCCTTCTAGTAAAGGCTTAATAGCAAGGCGGGTGTGGTCAGTTAAATGTAATTCAGCTAATTCGCCAATGATCCTGTGCCCATTTTGACCCCATGCTGCTGCATCTGAAGTGGTTAACGTCATTCCTACTGCAAAAAGTAATGAAATGCTTTTACGTAACATTTTTATCTCTTGTGGAAAAGGGAACAATCTTCCCAATAAAAAGTGAGGCCAATTGTCCGCATTTTTCAACAAAATAAAAGGACTCAATAAGATTCATAATTTCTTATCAATAAAGTATTTAAATCAATTGCTTATGTCTTTTTAGTAAAATTACCTATTGCAATAAGTAAAGAAAATTGATCTAATAGGCGACAAGAAATGGTAGGTTATGTGTAAATGTGATATATAGTAACGTTTTGGTTAGTAAAACAGCAATTTTCTTCGTGTTTTTTACAGGTGCATTATTGTGTTGGTTCCTCGGTAGTAGGCTGGTATCTGTTAAACCTTTGTCAATCGAACCAGTTGTGCAATATTCAAGTTCGTGTAAAACGCGCTCTGTTTCCAATATCAACACGCTAAAAGTACATGTACCTATTAAAAGTCTAGCTTTGGAAGTGCTTGTTAGAGCCTGTGAAAATGACGTTGTTACCAGGCAATATGGTGAGGTAAAGGTATATTGGGGTGGCAGCCTAGGAGAGCAAATTGAATTTTTGGCCAAAGGTATTGCTGACGTAATCTTGACCAAAGACAATATTATGTCTGCATTAATGGCCGAGTCTACCCATAGTTACAAACCGGTTATTGGGTATCCTGCTTATTCTGCATTTTTTATTTCAAACACCGAAAAACCGACTTTATCCAAGTCTTACTTTTTGGACAAAAAGATCGGTTTACTAGATTACCCAACCAGCCGCTCGGGGCATATTCTGCCAAAAAGTGCGCTAAAAGACCTAGATATAGATATTAACGCGCTCGACATTACGTATTTGAGTTCGCATCAAGCACTGCGTGAACGACTTGCATCCGGAGAAGTAGACATTATCGCTTCGTACTGGTCTGATGAAGATGAGGTGAGGTTTTCAAAAAATTATATTACACCGATTGCGGATAATGTCAGCGGTAGTAAGTGGTATTTGAAAATGAACAACAATAACACCGATTTAGTGTGTGCGTTACAGGGGATTGTACACCAAATAGCTCAGTCAAGAACATCCAGCTATTTTGATAAAGTAGATACCTATTGGCAGTGTGAGAAGGCTCCTTACCGCTTTATTGGAGAAAAAAATGGAGCTAAATAAACGTAATATATTTTTATTTATGGGCTTATCTTTGCTTTTTTGCTGTATTTTCCACTTATCTCAAACTACCACAGTAACAGATGTGTTAAAGCAGCAAAAAGAAGCAGTTGCATTGAGAGTGGCTATTGATTTAAATAAACTCCCTGTAGCAGATCCATTTTTACACTACGCGGGGAATGAAGTTGAATTAAATGAGTATATCAATGCTTTAAATTTATCTTTGCAAAATAAAGGTGCTCGACTTACTGTTTTAGATATTAATACCTCAGGTGCTGGAGAAAGTAAAAATAGTGAAATACTGACATTAACTGCCCCACATAGAAATTTTTATGTAGCTATTTCTATCGATAACTCTAAACCTGTTTTTACTTTTATATTTCCTTTCATCATGGCTTTAATTGGCGTCGCTTTTTATAGTTGGAATAGAAAGAAGCATATCGCAGCAAAGGTTAATAAAGTTGAACTACCAGAAAATTTACCAGAGTTTAAGCTGATTATTGATTTATACTCAAAAACAGTAACCACTAACCGTGATAAACAGGTAAGGGTACAGCTTGCAAATAAGCCATTATGCTTTTATTTGGCATTGATAGAATACTGCGATGTCCACCCAGATGTTCTTTTGAACCAAAACAAAGCGATGCCAGAACCGTTGCTAGAATTGGCCGATAAATACTTTTATCGACTGGTGGAGCTTGGTCACACTATCAGAAAACGGCCAAATTTTACTAATAGTCTTGAGAAGACACTAAGTGAAATTAGAGCTGCTTTAGATGAAGCACTAGAAGCATTTCCAGAGAAAAAAGCGCTGTTTTATCCACCCAAAGCTCATGGGGAAGGCTCACGCTCTAAGCTTCATAGTTATGGGCTTAATGGAGTTAAAAAGTCAGAAGTAGAAGTGATAGGTAAGTGATACCAGCATCATTCAAACAACCTTAGGTTTGGATAAGGAGTGCTCTAATTTGTCTCTGGGTCAAACCAGAGAGTTTTAGGGGAAGTGGTGTTATCGACAAAATTTTTTGCCTCAACATAGCAAGCTTAATTAAGATAATTGGAATAAGCGAGCGACTCTTCTACTATCTACAGACGCTAATCGAGTAACAACGTTAGGCTCTGTCTGCCACTTTTATTAGGCTAGCATTAATATAGATAACACCTAAAAGCGCTATCTAATATTAATGCTAGTTTCCGTATCACAGATCGACTGCTTTGATCGGGCTGTGCTTTTGCAGGTAATCCTTCAGTACTTGAGCATCAGTGAAGTCTGTAGCGGTATATTCTGCAAGTTGGTTAACTTTAGGGTAGCCATCACCACCTGCGGCATTATAGCTGTTAATACTCATACGGTAGCGTTGATTAAGCGCCAAAGGCTGCCCTGCAATTTTTACATTAACCACTTTATTATCTTTTAAATCAAAAGTAATGTGGTGATACTGCATATACGCACCAGAATCTGGTGGAAATTGTGCGACTGTGTTCAGATAGTTGATTAGATCTTTACCTTGCCAGTCGACGTAAGTAATGCGGTTTCTAAAAGGGTGTACCTTTAATACATCTTTATAGCTTATATCACCTTGTTCAATACTGTCTCTGATCCCGCCGCCACTGATAATACCAAAATCCGCCTCCACAGCGGCCATCTGAGCATTAATAATCAAATCAGCAAGCTTGCTTTGTTTAAATCTAACCGTGCTTCGACGGCCATCAAGAAAACTATCTACAGATCCAACCGCACCAGCTATTTGCGCTTGCCCTTTATCTTGAAAGGGCTTCAAGAACGCAAGAAGTTGTAAATCTTCTTCGATACTTTCCCCAATTACCACACCCTTGTCATCCTTAAGATTGACTGGGATCAGGTTGTAACTGACCAAGGTTTTAGTATCTCCGCTGATTTTAAACACGGCTTTACCCACATACTTACCCCATTCATGAGCTTGCATTATCCAAGTACCATTTTGGTTGTCGGGTTTACATGTTTTGCCCGGAGAAAAGTGCGTATTCTCTTTACCGCTTTTATCTACGCAAACAGGCTCTTGAGAGTGCCCGCCTACAATTAAGTCGAGTGTGCCGGGGGCGAGCTGGCGTGCTAGCGTCACATCACCTGGTGCATTGATCCCATGTGCGGCATCATGATAATGACCCATATGAGTCACTGCTATCATCACATCAGGGTTATATTTCGCTTTTATCTTAGGTGCCCAGTCTTGTGTCGCAGCCAATGGCTCAATAAATGTCAATCCATCAATATGCTTAGGGTTTGCTATCTTTACCGTATCAACGGTCGTCAGACCAAGCACTGCAATCGTTAAGCCTTCCTTTTTTATAATAGTGTATGGAGTGTAAGCAGGGGACTGAGAGGTGTTGTCGATGATATTAGCTGATAAAATAGGGAAACCAGCCCACTCAATTTGTTTCGCGAGGACATCACGACTGTTATCAAATTCGTGATTACCGAGCGCCATAGCGTCATAACCTAACTTTTTCATTCCTTTAAAATCGGGCTCTGCAAATTGCAAATCTGATTCTGGAACACCGGTATTAATATCTCCACCCGAAAGCAAGATAACGGCATGACCTGAATTTTCGGCTTCGCTCTTTAGTTTATCGATTAAGGTTTTTCTTGCGGCCATACCATACTCACCCTTTTCATTTCGCCAAAAGCGACCATGGTTATCGTTGGTATGTAGCACAGTCAGGTACTGTGTAGATTGCGGCTCATTGGGAGAATACTGACAAGCTGATAACAGCAATGCCGTTGAAAAAATCAAAATATTGCGCATAATTCAGTATCGTTAGTAARTTATGCGCGTATTTTAGAACAATAAAATTATTTTAATAGTGCTAACACTCAAAATCGCTAAATTTTCTATTACTATTTTCAGCGGCACAAACCCGCCTGTTAAGTTCCACTTTGGCGTACTCTCGTTTGTCATGGCCTGTTTCAACCATCCAATTTAAAAAGCTTGCTGGTAGTGATGAATACGGTTCACCAGCATGAAGACCAAAGTCGCAAATAAGATTATCCTGTTTCATTTGATTGCCCCTGTTGTTCTTTTAATCATCGACATGCTAGCAAATTGGTTCAGACTTTAAAGAATAGTTAGTTAAAAGAGATGGCTTTTTTAGTCCTTTTGGTTATATAAGTGTTAATATAAGCGTGAGCCATTGGGCTAGTACGAATACGCAGCCGGTTAAATAAAGCCTAAAGCGTAAAGTCAGGTGATTGCTACCAATATGCACGTATGAATGCGCGATACGACTAAATACAAATAACAAGGCAAAAAGACTAAACCATAATGTGACTAGTTTTAAAGAAAGTGCTGCGAGGGAGACAACAAAGAATAGAATGGGGATCTCAAACTGATTACTAAAATTACGTGAAGCGAGTATGACTTCTTCTGGAGCGTCGTTAATCTGCATAGTCTTGAACTGATCGATGTGTATTAGGCTTTTCTTTGCTGCAGCAAAGCGTCGCTTTCCCATAACCAGCATCACACTAAAAGTTAACAGCGTCTGTAAAAATAGTGCTACGAGTAGTATATAAATAGAAGTTGTCATCATTTTCCAATTTACGAAGTGTTACAAAACAAAAATATCGAGTATTGCAAAAGGCTAACGCAATGACCATGATAATGTGACTATTAATAGTCATTTATCACCATAATGGATTGTTTTATGAAAAAGCTATTCGCAATTAGTGCCCTTACTGTAGCAGTTATAACCGGGTGCAGTACAACTTCTTCGTTAAATAGCACGTCTGTTAAGTCAAATTTACTCTCACCTAAACTTATCGTCAGTCCAAACGATGACAGACAATATCAAACACTGACTTTAGAAAATGGCATAGATGTCATCTTGGTATCTGACCCTTCGGTGTCCAAATCAGCTGCTGCGTTGAGTGTTGGTGTTGGCTTACTTCATGATCCCATGTCGCAGCAGGGAATGGCGCACTATTTGGAGCACATGCTATTTCTCGGGACAGAAAAGTACCCCGATAGCAAAGGGTATTCAGAGTTCATGACCAATAACGGTGGTGCCCATAATGCTTATACATGGCTAGATATCACCAATTATATGTTTAAGGTAAATAATGATGCTTATGATGAAGCGCTAGACCGCTTTTCAGATTTTTTTAAGTCACCTAAATTGTACCCTGAATATACCGAAAAAGAGAAAAATGCGGTAAATGCTGAATGGTCAATGCGAAGAGAAATGGATTTTTTTGGCCAGTTTAAGCTTGCGAGAAACATGATGGGCGAGCACCCTGCAAACCGATTCTTGATCGGAAATCTTGAAACCTTAGGGGATAAGGAAGGGAGCAACCTTCATCAAGAAACTGTCAATTTCTACAACAAATATTATTCGGCGAATATTATGAAATTAGCGATGATTTCAAATGAGCCGATTGAGCAAATGGTCGCCAAAGCGAAAAAGCATTTTACTTCAATTAAAAATAAGCATATTGAAAAACCGTCTGTAACACAGGCACTTAACTATAACAAAGTAGGGCAAAAGCTTGTTCATTATAAGCCCAACGAAGATGTAAAGACGCTGAAACTTGATTTTACGATTGAAAATAATGCGGCAGAGTTTGCAGTTAAGCCCAACTACTTCATCACTTATCTATTAAGCAATGAGATGGCAGGAAGCCCTGCACAAGTGCTAAAAGAGCAAGGGCTTATCTCTTCATTGACCGCTTATGCTACGCCAAATAGTTATGGTAATTATGGCACGCTCCAAGTTGATATTCAGTTAACTGATCAAGGTATTAAGCAGCGTGAGTTAATCACAGGCACTGTGCTAGATTACATTGAGTTAATTAAGCAGCAAGGTGTCGATAGCCGCTATTTTAAAGAGATCCAAACATCGCTAAACAATCAATTTAGGTTTTTGGAAAAAGGAGATGAATTCGGCTACGTCAGTAATTTAGCCGATAGCATGCAGCATTTTCCAGTAAACCACGCCATCAACGCAAGTTATTATTACGCTCAATTCGATGCTGATGCGGTAAACGCTGTATTAGAGCAATTAACTCCAGAGCACATGCGAGTGTGGTACATCAGTAAAGATGAACCTACCGAAGATAAGCTGCATTTTTATGACGGTGAATATAAAATTGTAGATCTAAAAGAAAGCGACTTTGAACACTGGAAAAAAGCTGCAAACTTTAACTTATCACTCCCTAGCGTAAATACGCTCTTACCGGAGCACTTTGCTTTAAAAACTGCGCCAGCCGATGCAAAAAAAGGCGTACAAAAAGTAATTGATGCTGATGGGGTAACAATCTGGCATGCAGCCAGCGAGCGATTTTATGCTCAGCCAAAGGGCAGCTTAAAAATTTATATCAATAATCCAGAATCATTGGATGATATTAAAACTGAAGTTGCATTGGCGATTTGGTCAGATTTATATCGATTAGATAAAGCGAAATTGATGACGGAAGCTAGTGTTGCAGGAATGTATCTAGGCCTCACGCCGAGCAACGGTTTAATGCTGGATATTTCAGGTTTTACTGACAAGCAATCGCTGCTATTAAAAGACGCATTATCTGGACTGCAAATCAGTGTCAGTGAGCGCGCTTTTGAACAAGCCGTAGACCGCTACGTGAGAGGTATTCAAAACCAAGCTAAAGAATTCCCATTTAGACAGGCATTTAGCGTCTACCAAAAGCTAATACGTTCTGGTAGCTATGACGACACTGCATTAATTGCGGCCGCAAAATCGCTCACAGTGGGCGATTTAGAAACAGTGCAAGATCACGTGCTGAGTAATAACCAAGTAAGAGTATTTGCCTACGGCAATTACGATAAATCGGATTTAGAAGTACTCAAATCAACGCTCGACAATACGTTGGCAAAACGCAAAAATATTACCCAATATGCCCGAGCTGGTTACTGGAAACCTGAGAAAAAACAAACCTTAGTGTGGCAGCAAGATATAGATGTCGCAGATGTGGCTGTGATTGATTTTGCAGTACACCCCGTACCAGGCTACGCGCAAAAAGCGGCGGCGATGATACTGCAAGGGCACCTCAGAACTGCGGCATTTGAGCGCCTGAGGACACAAGAGCAGTTGGCTTATGCCGTAGGCGCGACAGGTGTTACTATTGATGAGTACTCTGCGCTTGGGTTTTACATTCAGACTCCAGTGAAAGACGCAAAAAGTATGCAAGCTCGCTTTGATGAATATAAGCTAGAATATGCAGAGGAACTGAACAAGTTAACGTCTGAGACATTTGCGCAGCTTAAAAATGCGGTGTTGGTGTCGTTGACCGAAGCGCCTAAAAACTTGTCTGAAGAGTTGCAGCCATTGTTAGGTGATTGGTTTAAAGAAAATATGGAGTTTGACTCTAAAGCTAAATTGATAGCGGCTGTTGAAGCGATAACATTGGCGGATGTAAAAGATTACTACCAAAAGACGGTAATGAATCCAGATGCTGCTCGACTGAATATTCAACTTCGTGGCAGCAAATTCAAATCTGAACCGTTTGCTGATCTGCCCATGCAAATTAAACTAGACTCATTAGAGCAGGCTAAAAAGCAAGTTAAATTTCAGCCGTAAAATAAAAGTAGGCAATTTCGTAAAAGCTGGTTAGGGTAGTCCTGCCAGCTTTTTTATTTATAAATAACCTAAGCTACGGATAATTAATACCTTTCTATCAGCCGAGTGTTAGCGCTAACGGCGTAAACTCGGCTGGTCTATAGAATGTAGGCAAGGCAAAAATTTTGCTATTTAGTCATTCTAAATAAGAAACTTTTAACGCTGTTAGCGTCAGATTTACTCCTTCAAATTGAGCAAGTATTGAGTCTAATTGGTATAATATCAATAACATCACGAATAACCTGTACAGGAAGCATTATGGTCATAGCAAAAGGAAAGCGTGTTTATTTGAGAAAGGCCAACTTAAATGATACTGGTTTTATGCTTCAGTTACTTAACCAAAAAAGCTTTATAGATAATATTAGAGATAAAAATATTAAAACCCATCGTGAGGCGCAAGAACACATTGAGCATGCGTATCTCATTCCGTATCAAATTGGCTTACCTGCACCTTACATTGTTGCACAAGCGAGTAGCGGTGAGAGTGTTGGTGTATGCGGTTTATATCAGCGTAATTTTCTCCGCTATCCTGATGTTGGCTACGCGTTTTTAGATCACTTCACCGGCAAAGGGTATGCAGCAGAAGCAGTAATGGCACTCATAGAATATGTTAAATTGCACGAAAGCTATCAATGCCTTAGTGCAATAACACTAGAATCAAATACAGCGAGCATAAATGTACTGAAGAGGACGGGTTTTACAAGTTGTGGCGCAATTATTATTGATCAAGACCACAAGCCTGTGGTTGTGTTTGAACGCAATTTATAATGATTGATTTATATGTAAACTCAATTGTTTAACATTTTTCTGGTGCGCGGCCACTAGCGCGTTAAAACCATCTTGTGCTAATTCAGTTTCAAAGTGAAATGGGTGCACTTGGCTAAGTTGGTAGCTTTTGTCTTTATAGGTATACAAGTACCATGTGCCACTCATTACGGCACCTTTTTCAAAATGACCAGCAAACTCATCCACTTCAACAACGAGACGCCGATGTTTTTCATTATGACGATAAAATTTATCGCTCTTTATTGCGGTGATATCCGAAGCGGTATTTAGTCCGTTGATTAAATGCCAAGTCAGCATATCAGAGGGGGGTTGTGCCCAAAAATGGAAGTTTGCAATATTCACTTTATTATTGGGCTGAAGCTGCACGAGGGCTTGTTGATTAAACAACTCAATTAACTGCACCTTGTCAACGATAATAATATTGCTCGATTGTGATAGTGCAGAGGCTTCACTGAGAGTCTGCGTTGTGCTCAACTGGTAATAGCTTACTGGTAACGATTTATTTGTCATACACCCAGCGAGCAAAACACACAACATAGATACAGTGAATCGTGTTTTCATTTTGTTTTCCTTGGCTGTGGATCTGCCTCAGCCTCTTTGTTAAAAATCAGCATATTAGGTTGTTCGTTAAGTCCTTTTGAAATGGGCTTTAAGCGATTTGAAAGACTCTCAATTTCTTCTAGTGTGCTGTTCAACTGTTCCATCACGCCAGAGCCTTTTTGATACTGAGTCATTGTTTGTTCAAATTGTTTTAAGCTGGAAGTAAGCTGATTTAATGTGTCTTTAAGACTGGTTAAGTTGCCACCAACCTTTTCTGTAATGTCATTCTCGTTAACAGATTTTACGAGTTGATTCATTTCCATTGCTAGTAACCTGTGTTGCTGAAGGGCGCCTTCTAATTCCTTAACAGTTGTTTCAAGAGGTAACCCATTTAGTTTGTTTAATAAGCTGGTGACTTGTTCCGAAAGTGCAGTGAACCCGCTTGAAACGCTCGGCAACACTGGATAAACAGTCGCTTTATCGGTACTTACGATTTCAGCACTTGGGTAGAAATCTAGCTCTATATATACCGCACCTGTTAACAAATTGCCACTTTTTAGTGACGCTCTTAATCCATTTCTAATCCATTTTTCTATATTGGTTGACCAATACTCTTGTGCCAGCTTCGCATCTTCATAAATGCGACCGTATTCAATTTTAACTAAAACAGGAACGGATGTGTTGTCTCTTTGAAAATAAAGTGGCCTGTCGTCACTGACACCTGTTGCGGGAACTTGCTCAATTGTACCTATTCTCATTCCTCTGTATTCTACGGGAGCACCTGCTTTTAAGCCTCGAATAGATTGTTCAAACTCAACAAGATAGTAATCAAAGTGATCGAAGCGTCGCTCGAGCGCCATAGAAAAGTTTTTATGTAGGGCATAGCTTTTATTTTCGGTGGAAACTTTACCACTAGGCATTGAAGGTGGGTAGTCAACGGAGATCCCTCCTTTGATCATCTTGGCTAATGACCCAGTTGAGACTTCTACGCCTTCGGTTGACAGCTTAAAGTCAATCCCAGAGCTAATCCAAAAAATAGCATTGTCTGTAATGAGTTTATTGTAGGGAGAGTAGATAAAAATACCATATTCCATTTTTAGGCTTTCAACACTGAAATGTGCAGATTCCACCTGACCAATTTTAAAGTTTCGGAAAAATATACTAGAACCAACATCCAAAACCTCGGCATCTGATGCTACCAGTTTATAACGTTTCCCTTCAACCTCTGCACTAATGAGGGCTGGCTCATCCATTAAGGTAAAAATGCTAGAGCGAGCTTTCGCTTCACCAGGTGATAACTCGATGTAAACCCCAGATAGAAGGGTGTTCATACCTGAAATTCCAGACTCATCTATCCGTGGTTTAACGACCCAAAAGGATGAGTCTTCCGCGAGCAAGTCGCTATAAGGTTGCAATACTCTGACTTTGGCGACAACAGCATTTTGATTAAGCTCTAACTTTAATGATTCAACCAAGCCAACTTTCACACTTTTAACCCGTACCTCAGTTTTACCAGCAATAATGCCATCGGCATCATTCATCTTGATGAAAATGGTATGGCCTTTATTAATTTGGTGTTGATATAGCATCCAGCCTGTAATCAGCAACGCGATAATAGGAATTATCCATATTACGGAAAATTTTGGTTTGTCTTCGATATCGGCTTGAGTAGTCATTGATTATTTTTATCCCACAATAATCTTGGATCAAAACTATTAACGGCAGCTATCTGGCACAGCACCATTAGAGTAAAGAATACAATGCCAATTTCCGGTTCCACATTCAACACTGTACCAAGTTGAACCAAAGAGACCAAAATAATGACAACGAAGACATCAATCATCGACCAGCGACCAATAAATTCGAGTAGTCGATACACTTTTGTCGCTTTTAGCGGATCCTTTGGTATTTTCACTCGGATCAGCAAGTAACTTAATAATAACGCTTTTAGCACGGGAATACATATACTTGCGAGAAAAATAAGCGTAGCGACAGGGTAGGAGCCATCTTCCCATAAAACTTGGACGCCGGAAAAGATAGTCGCCGGTGTATGCAAGCCTAGGCTTATAGTATCCATAATCGGAAGAAAGTTAGCTGGAATAAGTAGCACCACGCTGGTAAGCATCCAAGCTAAACTTTTTTGAATAGATTGAGCTTTTCGATATTTTAATTTTGCATAACAACGTTGGCACTTATCACCTTCTCCTAAAAAACCACAGACCTTACAGCGCTTTAATACTGCGGGTAGAATGGTAGCATTCTCTTTAGGCTCAATTAGGTGTAAATTGCACTGAGTTTGATTGCGCCACATAAATTCATGATCAAATAGAGATAGAGCTTCGATAAAACACAGTACAAATAGTATGTAAGCCCAAAAACCCAATCCCATTTCAAGTTCAGCAAAAGACATCAGTTTAAATGCACTGACAAGCACCGCGACCAGGAATATATCGGTCAAGTTAAGTGGCTTAAGTGTTGATAGTAGTTTTGCTAAATGTCTAGCATTGTGTGCGTTAATCACTTGCCAATAATTAGTGTGTGCAAGAAGTAGTAACAGGCTAACTGCAATCGGCATGATCAAAATAGTAAACGCAAATAACCCAGCTAAGAAGTAGCTGTAATGATCTGCAAGTAACATCAGCGCTTGCCAAAGGCTCACCACCTGAGTGATACCGTGTTGAGTGTAGGTAATGAAGTTGGGGAACAAACTTGCACATAAAAATAACAGGGCGGAAAAGCTAAAAGCCTGTATCAGTTGATTATGATGGCCTTGCACTTGGCAAAGTACGCACCGGCAATTTGGGCATACCGCACGTTTTTGCGAGTCGACCTGATCAATTTGAACGAGCGTGTCGCATTCTGGGCAAGCTGTTAACACACAAAAATCCGTTGATTTTATTTTTATCTAGTTTGCTTGATGTACTTAAATAATTCAAATATTTGAGGTCGTGAGGCAGCTCGATTGGTGGGCATAGAGTTTTTTAGAATAAGCGCAAGCGATGGTTATATGATATTTTGAATTTCTACATTCTAATCAAGCTGCGATTTGGATAAGGAATGCGTCAACTCCTTATCCTGAATTTAGCTTAATCAAATACCGCAACTGTTTGACGGCTCAGTGCGGCCAATTTACCATCTTGTGTCCAAATTTTTGCATCTTCTATCCCATAGCCGTTGTTGCTGTGGTGTGTAATAGCTTCAAAACCCAGCCAAGATTGAGACGATAGGTCAATATCACTCAGAAACTCAATATACCATGACATACTACTAGCAGGGCTTGGTGCTTTACACATTTGCAGTAGAGTCGGTGGCCACGCATCCGCTAGTGCTAGCACGTGCAGCTCATTCATGTTGGCATTTTGCTGCTTGAACTTCATCCAGCCACCTAAATTAGAAGATGCAGCGCCTGAAAAGGGCAAGGCACCTTGCTGGGCATTTAAGGCAACATGTTGGAAAAACGCTGGCATTACACCTTCTTGATACGGTAAAACTGCTTCTGTATTGACTTCCCGTAGAGAAGGGCGTTCATTATTAGAGACAGCAATGGCTGACTCTCTATCTTTGCCAAAACAACCGATAGCAATTAAACATACCTGGCCTGATTGAACTAATTGTGTTTGCATTTGAGTTGCATTTTTGCCGCTACGTAGAATAGTTGTAGATACTGTAAATGGAGTACCTTCAAGCAGTGGACCTACAAAGTTTACACTCACGGAGAGTAACCGACGGGGCTCATTAAGTTGGTGCTTCATGTTTTGTACCGCAATAGCTGCTGACAATCCGCCGAATGCAGTGCGACCTTGACACCAGTTTGCTGGGAAGGTCATTTGTGCTTCTTTCTTTTTTAAGCACGGAGAGTGAATAAGCTCATCAAATGTCATGTTGTCATTTCTCATTATTTGCTATGTTTGCAATTAGCATAACTGGTCTAACCAGGTAATCAAGAGAGAAATGTTAGAACCATTATTATCTGGTAACACTAAATCGACGTATTTATTGGTCGCTTTAGGCCGATGCTTGAGTAATGGTTTATCAGTTGTCGATTTAAATAAGGCTATTACGAAATAGGCAATAAAAGTTGATTTTTTGAGCGAAATACATGAAACAGGAAAAAAATTCGATTTTTTTTAATTTTTTTTAGTTGTGACGCTTGAATTACAAATTGGCGGCCCTATTTATCAAAGCAACTAACTGAACAACGAATTTTGAAGTCGGAGATGATTCATGGGTAAAATTATTGGAATCGATTTAGGTACTACTAACTCTTGTGTAGCGGTACTTGATGGTGACAAGCCGCGCGTTATTGAAAATGCTGAGGGCGACCGCACAACTCCTTCTGTTATTGCATTTACAGATGACGGTGAAACACTAGTAGGTCAGCCAGCAAAACGCCAGGCGGTGACTAACCCTAAAAACACACTATACGCGATCAAGCGTCTAATTGGTCGTCGTTTTGAAGATGAAGAAGTACAGCGTGACCTTAGCATCATGCCTTTCAACATCGTAAAAGCGGACAATGGTGACGCTTGGGTTGAAGTGCGTGGTGAGAAAAGAGCTGCACCTCAGATCTCAGCTGAAGTTCTTAAGAAGATGAAAAAAACAGCTGAAGACTTTCTTGGTGAAGCAGTAACAGAAGCTGTTATTACAGTTCCTGCATACTTTAACGATTCACAGCGTCAAGCAACAAAAGATGCAGGTCGTATCGCAGGTCTTGAAGTTAAGCGTATTATCAATGAGCCAACAGCAGCAGCTCTTGCTTACGGCATGGATAAAAAACAAGGCGACAATGTTGTTGCGGTATACGATTTAGGTGGTGGTACATTCGATATCTCAATCATCGAGATTGATGAAGTTGAAGGCGAGCACACATTTGAAGTACTAGCAACCAACGGTGACACTCACTTAGGTGGTGAAGACTTTGATAACCGCGTTATCAACTACTTAGTTGCTGAATTCAAAAAAGATCAAGGCATTGACCTGAAAACTGACCCGCTAGCGATGCAGCGTGTTAAAGAAGCTGCAGAAAAAGCAAAAATTGAGCTTTCATCTGCACAGCAAACAGAGGTTAATCTACCTTACGTAACTGCTGACGCGACAGGTCCTAAGCACATGAATGTGAAGCTTACTCGTGCAAAACTTGAGTCACTAGTTGAAGACTTGGTTGCGCAATCAATCGAGCCACTAAAGCGTGCATTAGCTGATGCAGATCTGTCTGTAAGCGACGTGAACGACATCATCCTAGTTGGTGGTCAAACACGTATGCCACTGGTACAGAAGAAAGTTGCAGAGTTCTTTGGTAAAGAGCCTCGTAAAGACGTAAACCCTGATGAAGCGGTAGCAGTCGGTGCTGCGGTTCAAGGTGGTGTACTTGCGGGTGACGTGAAAGACGTACTACTACTTGACGTTTGTCCTCTGTCTCTAGGTATTGAGACTATGGGTCAAGTAATGACTGCGTTAATCGAGAAAAATACGACTATCCCTACTAAAAAGTCGCAAACTTTCTCAACAGCAGAAGATAACCAGTCTGCAGTAACAATTCACGTACTACAAGGTGAGCGTAAGCGCTCAAGCGATAACAAGTCTCTAGGCCAATTCAACCTAGAAGGTATTCGTCCAGCTCAGCGTGGTGTACCACAAATCGAAGTTACCTTTGATGTGGATGCAGATGGTATCTTACACGTATCTGCGAAAGACAAAGATACAGGTAAAGAGCAGAAAATCACTATCCAAGCTTCTTCAGGTCTAAGCGATGATGAAGTAGAAAAGATGGTACGTGATGCAGAAGCAAATGCTGAAGAAGACAAAAAGTTTGAAGAGCTAGTTGGCGCTCGTAACCAAGCTGATGCGCTTGTTCATGCTACACGCAAACAAGTTGAAGAAGCGGGTGACGACCTTCCTGCTGATGACAAGACAGCAATTGAAGCTGCACTTGGCGAGCTAGAAGCAGCAATTAAGGGCGATAGCAAAGAAGAAATCGATGCTAAGACACAAGCACTAGCAGAGAAATCTCAAAAGCTAATGGAAATCGCTCAAGCAAAAGCGCAAGCCCAACAAGCTGGCGGTGATGCAGGTGCCCAACAAGATTCAGCGAAAAAAGACGATGACGTAGTTGACGCTGAATTTGAAGAAGTTAAAGACGACAAGTAATTGTAGGTCTTGAAGGAGGGCGCGCTGGCTGTATGGCTTGTCGCGCCCTACGTGTTTATAAATTAGACTGTTGTCTCGCAAGTATTTGCAAGCGACAGGGCTCAACAGAGTCTGCAACGACATAAGTTGCCAAGAAAGAGTAGTGTGATAAAAATGTCTAAACCTGACTATTATGAAGTATTAGGTGTTGCAAGAGACGCCAGTGAACGTGACATTAAAAAGGCGTATAAACGTCTTGCAATGAAGTATCACCCTGACCGTACTGCTGGTAACGCTGAACTCGAAGCGAAATTTAAAGAAGTAAAAGAAGCTTACGAGATATTGACTGATAGTCAAAAACGCCAGATGTATGATCAATACGGCCATGCAGCTTTCGAACAAGGCGGTGGTGCTGGTCATGGTGGATTTGGCGGTGCTGGCGACTTCGGCGATATTTTCGGGGACGTATTCGGTGATATCTTTGGTGGTGGCGGTGGCCGTCGTCAATCAAGACAACAACGTGGTGCTGATTTAAGATATAACCTTGAGCTAAGTCTTGAAGAAGCGGTACGTGGTAAGCAGGTTGATATTCAAGTTCCAACTTGGGTGAGCTGTAAACCATGCGATGGCAGTGGTGCAAAAGCTGGCTCGAAGCCCAAGACTTGTACAACTTGTCATGGTGCAGGTCAAGTTCAAATGCGCCAAGGCTTTTTTGCTGTACAGCAAACTTGCCCAACTTGTCAGGGCACAGGTCAGATAATTTCAGATCCATGTAACAGCTGCCATGGACAAGGGCGTGTAGAAAAAACGAAGACACTGAATGTTAAGATCCCAGCTGGGGTTGATACGGGTGACAGAGTACGTTTATCTGGTGAAGGGGAAGCCGGTGCACATGGTGCTCCAGCCGGTGATTTATATGTACAGGTGAGTGTAAAAGAACACCCTATCTTTGTACGCGATGGCAATAATCTATACTGTGAAGTGCCAATTAGCTTTACAACAGCCGCACTTGGTGGCGAAATTGAAGTCCCGACGCTAGATGGTCGTGCAAAACTGAAAATTCCATCAGAAAGCCAAACTGGTAAAATGTTCCGTATGCGCGGTAAAGGTGTGAAGTCTGTGCGCAGTGGTGCGGTAGGTGACTTAATTTGTAAAGTCGTACTGGAGACGCCAGTAAACTTAAACGAGCGTCAAAAAGCGCTTCTTCAAGAATTTGAAGACTCTATGGGCGAAAATAATGGTAAAAACCGCCCTAAAGCGCAAGGCTTTTTTGACGGCGTTAAAAAGTTCTTTGACGACTTAACGAAGTAGCTTGAATTTCGGATAATCAATGCTGTTCTAGTCGTGGACTTTTGTCCTAACAGCATTGAATGTACGTTTGGTAGCTAGCTTACTTATAATGCCCGCAAATAATGTGGGCATTATTGATTGGAAAGGTGTTACGATTCAACAATCAAGATGTGCGTTGTTGCCTTCCCACAATAGCAAACAGCACCATTGATCTTGGCGTGCACACGAATATTTTTCGTCGCTGTGAGATGGGCACACTTATTACTGCATAGCTGCATGGTTTTCCAATGTTCATACTCTTGACATAAAACTAATACCAATAAGAAGAACCCGACAAGGCAAAACAGATATTTAACTATCAATATTTTCATTACCTTCCACCGAAATAACTGGAGGTGCTTGCCTTTGCCGTTTGGTTTTTATTCTCCTGAGTGTATTTTGGTCGCAACACTCTACTTGCCGCCAGTAATCTAAGCAGAAGTTGAGCAACAATGTACAAAATCACTTAGGTGGACTCAAAGAGCAGCGCTTGATCCACATTACTACTATGTTGCCATACAAGAATACAGGCTAAGGTGGCTTTGCAGGTGCACAGGGCCTTTATCGCCTGACTCACATTGAGTAACTATGGTGCGTAGCGGCTGCCTTATATCAGTACTAATACCAATTTGACTTAATACTTGCTCAATTAGAAGGAGTAAATCCGACGCTAACAGCATTAAAAATTTCTTATTTAGAACAACTAAATAGCAAAATTTTTGCCTAGTTATCGACAAGACTTTCTCGCCTCAAAATAGAGCACTTAATTAAGCAAATTGATATAACCAAACTGCTACAAAAACAAACTTAAAAAATAAGCAGAGCTGAGATCCTCACCTGAAATCTAGACTTGCTTGTTTGGTATTTATCAGTATAGACAAGATTGACATCTTAAAGAGAAAACGCATTAATATCAGAATACGTGCGCAATAGTAACAGAAGTGTAAAAGGAAGCTTGATGACTCCAGCGATTAACTTACTTAAAAAGACTAATGTTGAATTTAAAATACTGCAATTTGAGCATGATCCTAACGACAATGACTTTGCAAATGAAGCGGCAACAAAGCTTAACTTAGATAGAGAAAAAGTATTCAAAACATTATTAATAGAGGTTGATGGGCAACTATATGTAGCGGTATCACCAGCAACTAAACAGGTGGACCTGAAAGCATTTGCAAAGGCATGTGAAGGTAAAAAAGCGCAGCTTGCTGAACAGCTGTATGCACAAAAAGTTACCGGTTATTTGGTCGGCGGGATTAGCCCATTTGCCCAGAAAAAACAACTGCCTACATTACTCCACGAAAGTGCTTTGTCATTTGAACAAGTGTATGTGAGTGCAGGGAAACGTGGAGTGGAAGTGGCCATTTCGCCGACAGATATAAAAGCTATTTGCAAAGCAAAAATAGCATGTTTTTAGCGTCACAACTTTGCACAGCGTTTAGTTATCAGTGTTTTTTCAGTGTGGCTAAGAAACGTTTATTTCATAATTAAGGTAACTTAAGCTTGAGATCAAGCAAAAATCGCCGACTACACCTACCTTAGATTATAGCTTTGGTGCGCTACGATGACGCCCAAAAGAGTATTATACCGGATGAATAAGGTGCTCTATTGTAGCTGTTTTTGACGAAATATTATTTGTATTGATGTGATAAGCCATTATTTTTAAGGAGCTAAAACGCTTTATTTATTAGTACCAAGACGTTGTTGTGCATTGTAAGTTATAGCCAAAAAATAGCGCCATACTGAACAGCATGTCTTGCTACCTCATGATATCAAGCGCCTTCATTTTGGGCGTAAGCTAACATCTACCTCAGCTTCTCTCATGTAACAACGGAGAGCTTCCCTTTTTTAAGCATATTTTTGTCATCRCCCTGCAAAATATTACTTTCAACTTACACGTGTAAGCTATTAATTTTGCAGTCATTTATATTAACCGCTAGATAACTCAGTAAAAAAAGCGTTAAAAAGTGAGATAGAGTAATTGATCTAAACGCATTTTTATGCCGTAATGTAAGTATATTTATCTGGTCGGATGAGTTAATTATGAGCTTAAGAACGAATTTAAGAAAGATCCTCCCAAGCATTTCAATCACAGAACAAGAAGCATTAGATGCCGGTGATGTTTGGTTAGAAGGGTCGATTTATCAAGGTAAACCTGATTTTGCAGCACTACGCGCTGTGCCAGAAGCCAAACTAAGTACTGAAGAACAAGCGTTTTTAGATGGTCCTGTGAAAGAACTCATGGGTATGATAGATGACTCAGAAATTCAAAATGGCAAACACTTGCCAGAGCATGTGCTTGAATTTTTGAAAAAAGAAAGATTTTTTTCACTAATCATTCCAAAAGAGTACGGTGGTCTAGAGTTTAGCCCTTACGCCAACTCAACGATTGTTGGCACGATTGCTACCAAGTCTTCAGCTGTAGCGGTAACCGTTATGGTTCCAAATTCGCTGGGTCCTGGCGAGTTGTTGCTCCACTACGGTACTAAAGAGCAGCAGGCGCACTACCTTCCTCGTCTAGCCAATGGCCGTGATATTCCGTGTTTCGCATTAACAAGCCCAGAAGCGGGTTCTGACGCTGGTGGCATTCCGGATCAAGGCATTGTTACAAAAGGTGTGCACAATGGTGAAGAAGTTCTAGGTCTCGAAATAACTTGGGATAAACGCTACATTACTCTTGCGCCAATCGCAACCGTTCTTGGTCTAGCATTCAAAGTACTTGATCCAGAAGGTTTGCTTGGCGGTAAAAAAGAACTTGGCATTACCTGTGCGTTAATACCGCATGATCACCCGGGTGTGCAACTTGGTAATCGTCATGACCCAATGGGAATTCGCTTTTATAACGGTACAACCCGCGGTGAAAAAGTCTTTATTCCTATGGACTTTATTATCGGCGGCAAAAAGAATATTGGTCGTGGCTGGCAAATGCTGGTCAGTTGCTTAGGTGCCGGTCGTGGTATTTCATTACCTGCGCTTGGCGTATCGACAAGCCAAGTGGCACTAAAATCGGCATCTGAATACGCGGCTGTCCGTGAGCAATTTGGCCTGTCTATTGGTCAGTTTGAAGGTATTCAGGAAAAGTTGGCGGATATCGCAGGCAAAGCATATTTGCAAGAAGCAATGCGAGTGCTAACTACTGAAGGTTTGGGGATGGGTCTTAAGCCATCAGTAGTGACGGCTATCGCTAAATATCACATGACGGAAACTGGTCGTGACGTGCTTGACTCAGCGATGGATATTCTTGCTGGTAAGGCAATCCAAAACGGTCCGCAAAACACACTTGCAAGCGGTTATGTTGCTCAGCCAATAGCGATCACGGTGGAAGGGGCAAATATTTTGACTCGTAACCTGATGATTTTTGGTCAAGGTGTAATGCGTTGTCACCCTTACTTGCAATCAATGGTAGAGTCAATCCACAGCGAAGATAAAGATGCTGACAGTAAGTTCAGAGGTATTCTGACCAAAACGGTAAGCTACAGCGTTGCAAACAGTTTACGGGCATTCAAGTACGGTGTGATGCCATTTACTGCTGATGCTAAGTCATCACTACCAGAAGTTCGAGAGTATGAAAAAGCGGCACATAGGCTTGCTGCTAAACTTGCCGTATATGCTGACTTTTCACTACTTGTGTTGGGCGGTAAATTGAAGCAAGCAGAGATGCTCTCCGCTCGACTAGGCGATGTTATGAGTTACCTATATGCGGCAATGGCGTCCATTAAATACTATGAGCAGAAAGTTGCGGTATCTGAGCGTGAGCAGGCGGCTCCTTATTTCCACTACGCAACAAGATACGCGTTAACTAGCGCAGAAGAAGCACTGCATAAGTTCTTGGACAACTTCCCTGCGAGCGGTACTCGTAAATTCATGCGCGTAATCACGATGCAGTTTAGTGGAAAACAGATGCCGAAAATAAATGATGACATGGTGCGCGAGCTTGCCGCTGCTGCACAAATGGATACGCCATTTAAGGCTCAATTAACCCATCTTGTTAAGCCTACAGCAGGTGACGGACACGATATTAATGAGCAGGCATATAAAGCTAAAATGGGCTGTTTAGATTTACTTGTTAAGGTGAAAAAAGCAGTTCGTCGACGTGAAATCCAACCTGGTGTTCGTTTTGAGCAAACTCTTGATAATGCACTAGTTGCAAATCTTATCAATGAAGAAGAATACGCAAAATTAGTTGACTACAATCGTAAGCGTGAAAAAGCCATTCGCGTAGATGAGTTTGACTTTGATTTAAACTTACTTAATGAGGAAACCGCAAAAGAAGCTGCCAAGCAAGCGGTAAACGAATAAGTTAGTCATTCACTTGTTGGTAAACTTAAAGCCCTTAGCCAATTGGTTAAGGGCTTTTTCATGTTGGGTAAAGATAATAACAGCAGCTATACTAAGAGTCTCACGGCACAATAGCTTGTTTATATTAGGTGACCGAGTGTTGTTGATTTTGACGCTCAGGGCTTATCAAACGAGCAGGCTTTGGTGTTGTGTTTGAATAACTTGGGCGAATAATTAATCAGATAGATTGATCAATTACATTTCAAGTTAAATAACAAAAAGGGTATAACTCAGTGAAAATAATTATTCCTAATGATGTAATTTCTGTGCCCATGTCATTAAAAAGAAATCAGCAACTTTGGAGCGGTTGTGGTGATATGCTGTTTATCAACCATGACGTTGGTAAATTAGCAATAAAAAGAACCAAAGTGCCTAAGCAGGTAACACACTCACGCATTTCACAGTCAGCTGTGGCCTTAAAGAGAAAAGCGCACTCATACCAAGTAGAAAGGCACTTTTATAAGTACCATGCTTGCGAGCTTATACCGCCTTGTAATACCGCGAGTTATTTAGGGGAAGGTGGAGCTAATGGTATGGATTACATTGTATTTAGGGACTTCTCTAGTCAGGGTTTTGTGCAAGTTGATAAACCATCTGAAGCACAAATAATGGCTGTGATTGGCTGGCTTGCCAAGTTTCATGCTCACTTTTTACAAAGCCCCGCAGAGCATGTTTGGGAGCAAGGGAATTACTGGCATCTAGAAACTCGTCCTGATGAATTTAAAAGAATGGCTGATGGTGAAGTAAAGCAAGCCGCCAGTTTATTGCACCATAGAATAAAAAATAGCTACTGGCACACATGGATCCACGGAGACGCAAAATTAGCTAATTTTGCGTTTAATGGAGAGCAAGCGCTGGGATTTGATTTCCAATACGTGGGCAAAGGCATTGGAGTTTCAGATTTAATGCTGTTCATTACCTCGGTTTTAGATGAACAAGCACAACTACTTTATGCGGATGACTACCTCAAGTTGTACTTAGATACCTTAAGGGTCGAGCTGTTAGGTAAAGCAGCCTCAATAGACGTAGCACAGCTACTTAGCGAGTGGGAAGCGCTGTGGCCGGTTGTGTGGGCTGACTTCTATCGGTTTTTGTTAGGCTGGAAGCCTGATCACTTTAAAATTAATAAATACATGAAGTTTCAAACTCAAATTGCTTTACAACAAGGGCGGTAAATGGCGGTTGCCCTACTAAGCGCTTTACACTGGGCTATTTTTGATTTTTTAAGAAAAAGGCTAGCGAGCTACTATAGCGCTGCACAGATGTCAGTGATGTTGAGTCTGCTTGTGCTACCAGTCTACCTTGGTTATTGGCTTTTCGTTGATAAGCAGCTACCTGATTGGAACTATTTTAAACCCGCGCTAATTAGCGGAGTACTTGCCGCTGTTGGTAGTGTCAGCTTTATTCAAGCGTTGGCACTGGGCAGGATGGCATTGATCTTACCTCTTTTATCGGTTACTCCTGCAGTTGCTGGCATTTTTGCTTGGCTATTATTGGGGGAATTATTAACTATACATCAGTCACTTCTTCTTACGGTGATTGTGAGCGCATCTTTCATCTTGCAAGGTGGTAAATTTATCTTTCAAGAGCCCGGTGCAAAGCAAGTAACTATTACGTCATTTTGTTGGGGGTTATGTATTGTTTTTGACAAACAAGCATTACAGTACAGCTCGCTTTCTTTTCATGCCACGTTTATTACCCTAATGGTGCTTATGGTTAACTTCATCTTTCTACGCCCGAGGTATTCATTTCACGAGCTAACAAAGCATGCAGGGCTTTGGGGGTTGTCGACGTTTGTGTTTGCCATTGCTGTTATTGCCCAGATGCAGGCATTAACTGGACTACAGCCTGGGATGGTGGAGGGGCTGAAAAGAGCCATTGGTATCGTCAGTGCGAGTTTGCTCGGCATGTGGTGTTTCAAAGAACAGCTATCAATAAGAGAGTGGGGGATGATATTAGTTATCTTGATCGCCAGTGTTTTGCTAGCACTGAGTAGTGGTGCTTAAACACCACTACTCATCAAGTTGTTATTTACACTGTGCTACCTTTGTCCAAACATTTGAGTAGATTTCAGGGCTTGCACCTTGTGACCAGTATGTCGCTTTGTACTCGAATCCTTTGAATGATACTCGGTCACCGTTATAGTAGCGCTTAGTCGCATTCCATTCTTGGATACCTTTACATCCCGTAGGCGCGCCATCTACTGTAACGGAAACAGTTTTTGATGCTGTTTTATTGTTTGCAGCAGTTACAGTTAATGTCACTTGATATGTACCAGCTGAAGCATAGGTATGTGATGGGTTTGTTTGCGAGCTCGTTGCACCATCACCAAATTGCCACTGGTAGCGACCTGATGTCGATTGATTACTGAATTTAGCGGTCATACCATCTACTGTCACGCTAAAGTTCGCATTTACAGCGCCAGAGGTATCACAGCCATTTGCAGTTAAATAATCTACAGCAGCTTTCGCTTGGACAATACCGTGACCATAAGATGTATCACGTCCAGTTTGGCCTTTATCTTTTGCAGTTGCATTTAATACGTTACGGATTTGCTTGGCTGTACATTGCGGGAATTGGCTCCAAACCAGTGCTGCAACGCCGGAAACGTGAGGAGTCGCCATTGATGTACCACTAATGCTTCTGTAAGCACCGTTATTCCAAGTAGAGTTAACACCAACACCTGGCCCTGCAATTTCAACCTGGTTGTTGTACTGTGAGAAAGAAGCTTTAGATTCTGAGCTATCTACCGCAGCAACTGACACAACTGCATCATAAGATGCCGGATAGCTTAGCGAGCTGTTACCGCCGTTACCTGCTGCGGCAATATGTAGCATGCCACGTTGATAACTTTGTTCAAAGGCATTTCGTTCTGCTGTAGAGCTGCCACTGCCCCCTAAGCTCATGCTGGTTACGTTAGCGCCTGCTTGCTCACACTGCTCAATCGCTTTAATAAGATCAGAGCCATATGCCCAACGGCCTTGGTCGTTAAATACTTTAACAATATGCAGACCTAATTGGCCTGACGGGTTTACACCAACCACACCTGTTCCATTACCACCAAGTGCTGCTATTGTGCCAGCTACGTGAGTGCCATGTCCGTTGCCGTCGTTACTCCACAAACCTGTATCGTAATTACCATAACCATCATTACCGGTGATCCCAGTATTAGGTAAGTCTTGATGTCCTAGCGTGTAGCCTGTATCCATGATACAAACCTTGCGATTACCGCTGTAACTGTCTGAAACCTGATCAGCCTGTACCATTCTAATCCCATATGGAGTACTTTCTGCTAGTAAGTCAATTGCAGTAGGCTCTATCGAAGGCAAGTAACGTTTTGGGTCTATCTCAACTTGAGCAATATTCTTATCTTCCTGCAGTTGTTGCATTTGTGCAGGAGATACCTCTGCAACATACGCATTGACACTCGGAAGTGTGCCCAAAGCCGTTGTACCTAATGTTGTGTATGCCGCCTCCGAAAGGATCTGAGACTTCAAATGCGCGGCTTCAAGATCGTTTAGCTGTAGCGGTAATATGTTAGTTGTGGCGTTATCTTTTAATGTCACGATAACGCGCTGAGTGTCAGCCTGCGCTACTGATGAGAGGCTCGCGCAAACACATACGCTTAACGCCGAAAGCTTGATAAGTTTTGTTGCTTTTTTACTGTTTTTCATAAGTTCACCTGTTTTACATGTTGTTTACTTTTGTAACTAAAACAGGTGTTGACATCGCTGTCAATTGGAAGGTGCCATTAGTTTCCAAATTGCATTATTTATAGTTTTTAATTTCTGTATTTGAATTGATAATTTTAAAAGTATAAATATATGGGTGGCTTATTGTTGTTTTTTTTGCTTTATTGAGTTGCTTATTTCCCGTATTGTAAATTGCTCTGGCTCATTAATGTAACGTGAAAATTCCAGCTGTCCAATAAAGTTTCCATGGATCGCGTTAAAAAGAAGTAAGTTTGACGTGTCTAGTTGTTCGAAAATTGATACTTTTAAATGTCCAATGTAGTTTTGGAATTGATGATAGTGGGCAAGCCTAGTAAGTGTGTAAGCCCCAAGAAGAACATGACCACCTATAGAAACGTCAAGTTGCGGGGCAATATTTTTATCCCAATTAATACCACCTACGACTACTTTTCGCTGCAGTTCATTTGCAGCTTTTAAGGCGCCAATGGCTATTGGATCATTGGCAGCCCATATTGTCGTAATTGATGGGTCTCGACGTAACCATGCTGCTGTTATTCTGTACGCTTCTTGTTGTGACCACTGACTGTTTTCTTCAGCGATTAACTCAATCTCTTTATTATGCTCAAGGTAGGCTAGCATGCCCTTCTGTCTATCCAATGCAGCTGTAGTTGCGACATCACCTAGCAGCGCTAACAGGTGTTTAGATGGGGCGGTGGACCTCATTGATTTTCTCGCAAGTTGGTGCATTAACTTAAACCCGGCCTGGAAATTATTAGGTTCAATAGTGCCAATAATTTGATGTCCTGCATTGGCTAGCGCGAGTTCTGCTTCTTTTGACGGGCCGTTTAGCAAAAATATGATTTTTACGTTTGAGGCTGGTATTGATAATAAATAAGGAATAACGCTGGATTTCTCATCTACGACAATAAGGTAGTCTGGCTGATTGGATAATGCTTGGCTTATCAGTTGCTTCATTAAAATATGATTGCGCTCAGCATAGCTAATTTTTAACTCGATATTTAGGTTATTGGCGCTTGCTTGCATAATCCTGCTTACATTACGCCAGAAGTCTCCTGTGGGGTTTTCGTTGGCAAAGCCTGGATTCACAAACGTAACACTGAATCGTGGTGCAGCTAAAGCTATCTTTGAGGTAATTAAGAGCAGGATGAAAAGTACGAGTTTTTTGAACATAAGCCATAGCTGCGAAAATGTATTGATAAGTCAAAAGAACCGTTGCTTTACAAATTATAGCTCATAAATGCGCTTTAGTGACTGTCATTGTCACGTATATCATGTGGCTTAATAAAGGAGGGCTCGGGTATTGGTTGTTTTAAGCCAGCTTTTTACGAAGGTACTTAGGTTATCAACAATAAATGTAGCTCTGATTGCATTTGCTTTATACTAAGCGGCAAATCTAATAGGGAGACCCTCATGATAAAAGTAATTTACGCTATCATATTTTTTGTTGCTACTTCTGTCATCGCAAACGAGCAAAGTGACCTGAATAAAACAATGAAAAAGATGGGACATATATACAAATTAGCAGTGCAGTCTGAAACAAAACAACAAATGCAGGTACATCTAGATGAATTTAAGCTACTTGTACGTGAAAGCAAAGCGTTTAATTTTAAGAAAACGGTAGCTTCAGAATCATTAACCGGTCTTGAGCAAGTATTAGAAACTGTGGCCTTAGTTGAGCAGCGACTTGAGTCAGGCGAACTTGATGCTGCACGTCAAAAATTACTGGAAGTCGATAAGTTGAGGAAGAAATATCACGAGCTCCATGAGCCACCAAGCTTTTGGGAACTGTTATTTGGAAACAAGTGATAGTAAAGTCTATTCTAATCAAGTGCCGATCAGCGATGTTGATTGGCACTTGTTTATACATTTAGCGCTTTTTCTTTTTACCCTGTACCGCCTTAAATCTAGGGTTCGTTTTACAGATCACATACACTCTGCCTCTTCTTTTCACAACTTGACATCCTGGTCTATTTTTAGCGCTTTTAAGTGAGCTTAAGACTTTCATGATTTTTATCCTTTTTTAGACGCTAAATTTTTAAAGCGACGATTAAATTGCGCAACGCGGCCATCACTTGCAACAAGTTTTTGCTTACCTGTATAGAAAGGGTGAGAAGCGCTAGACACATCGATCGGAAAATAGGGATAAGTATTACCATCTAACTCAATCGTTCGGTCAGTTTTAATAGTGGATCCCACGATAAAGTATTTGTCTACAGATGTGTCATGAAAAGCAACAAGTTGATAGTCAGGGTGAATATTTGGTTTCATTACAACGATTCCTACATTTGTGTGTTGTTATACCATATCAAATATAAATTAAATAAAAACTATTCTCAACAACTAAATTTTGATGAGATGATATTTACAGCATAATGGTTGTTTTATCGTCGCCATCAACATGAAACTGAACGTATCTTGAGCAGTTAAAAAAAAGGGGGGTTACTTTCCTCAAAATTGCCTGTTATAACTAATGCTGCATAACAGATCATTATGATATGCGTATCAAAAAATTAGAGTAGTGCAGGTATATTGTTCATACCTGTTTTTACGGTAATTTGATTCGAAGCCATATAAATGTAAGGGCAGTTTGCATAACGACATTATTATTAGTCAAAAGCTTTTACCGAAGCTAGGAGTGGACTTTATCCTCCCGACTTGTTGGTGGAAGAATGTAACTCGTATTACGTACATCGTGCGTGGTATAAAGCAGTAGCCTCATAAATAACTAAAACCTAGTACAATGGTTTGCAACAGAGCATCGTTGTTGACCGATATAAATACAGATAAAAGAGCATTCATTATGGATAAACAAGCTGAATTAGATAACTCAATTTTAGCTAAACTGCAAAGCAGTGATGACTCTGCACTACAGCAAGAGCTGGATTCTTTGTCTTGTACTCACAGCGATATTGTGACGCTATTAGCGCAGTATCAGACACTTAGCGAGCAAGAAGATGAATTGTTTGATGCTTGGTATGACAGTCTATGTGAAGATCAATTGAAAGTATTAAAAGCGTTTGAGATTATTCGTGCGCATATTGAGCAGCAAATATAGCCACAGCTTCTCTCGCTGTAATTACAAACGACCAATACCAAGGATTAGTGTTTAAGAAAAGTGCTATCGACAAGGCTTCAAGCTCCAGAAACAGCACATCTATTCGTGCTGTTATCAATAATTCATCAGAGCTTTAGACAATCACTGTTTTATTCGCTTGAAGCTAGCACCAGCCTGTAGGTTGCAACCGCCCATAGAGGGAGTTAGGCGATAAAGTGTCTTGTACCCGAAGAAGTACAAATTGGTATCTGATTTGTTCCAAGAAGTATTTAATTTTTGCTAGCAAGACGAAGCCCCTCTTTTGACGCTCAGCGAAGTCAGTTAAGTATGATATTAAATTTACGCTACTTTATAGACAAATCATACTTACGGATTAACTGATCAATGTACTTTGACCGTAGCGACTCAGTTTGCTCAGCTTGAGTGTTTGCTGCTAACGCTTTGTTGAGTAATTTCATTGCGTTGTGCACTTGTTCTCGTTGCTCAGCTGCAATATTACTAGCTGTTCTGGCTTCTGTAATGTCGTCAATAATGGCACGGCCTAAATCAATATACAGCGCTTCTTCAATGAGCCCATTTTGGCTGATAACGCCGTATTTACCACACAAAAACTGTTGCCACACCTGTTGAACATGTTCAACTAAATCATCACTAAACGACGGATCTTCAGTATAAAAGCCTTTTTCTACACATCTACCCAATGCGTCACAATATTTTTGTCTAAAAAGTTCAAAGGCATTACTCGATTGATCTATTTTGTGTTTTTGTATCAATTGACCCCAATTTAATAAGCCGCGAGCGTAAAAGTCGGTGTACTCTTCGCATTCATAAAGTCCGAAGTAAGAACTACACTTTATTTGGTTCTGAATGCTGTAGCTTGGGTTAGGAAAAAGACTCAGACTTTGCCATTCGGCCAGTCGGTCTTCGGTAATTTTTAAGCTACTGCTCAGCTCAGCAGTGGTATAAAAGTGCGTATTTAAAAAATGTGACAATCCCATAAAGTTGACTGGATGGATATACAGTAATTGTAATTCTGATGGATCTTTACGCAAATAACAAGTGTGCAAAGGCAAAATTAATCAGTTTTAATTGATTTCCATGATTTTATGGGTCGGATCTCCGTCGTATTTATGGTAAAAATGGCGGTTAACAGAATGAGTAATAGAAAAACCATGTATCATATCCAATCAATAAAAAAATCGAGCTTAATCACAGCAATTAAAACGCCTTATACCATGGCGGGCGAAATAGATTTAGATACCTTTGATAAATTGGTGGAAGCCCAAATTACGAACGGTGTCGACGGTATCGTAGTTGCGGGTACGACTGGTGAAGGTCAACTAATGAACTGGGAGGAGCACTTGATGCTGATTGCTCACTCAGCGAATAAGTTTGGTGATAGATTATTAATTGTTGGTAATACAGGAAGCAACAACACCAGAGAAGCAAAAAAAGCAACTGAATATGGCTTTGCTTCAGGCATGCACTGCGCGCTTCAAATTAACCCTTATTACGGCAAAACTTCGATTACAGGCGTGAAAGCGCATTTAAACGAGGTGTTAGAAATCGGCCCGGCCTTTATCTACAACGTGCCGGGTAGAACGGGGCAAGATCTTACCCCCGACATTATTGAACCGCTTGCAAATCACAAGCACTTCGTTGGCATGAAAGAGTGTGCAGGTGATGCTCGTATCGCTCATTATGAGGCAATCGGGATTGCTTGTTGGTCTGGGAATGATGATGAGGCTCATGATAGCCGCCATAAAAGCCAGTCCCACGGTGTTATCTCTGTGACGTCAAATTTGGTACCAGGTTTATTCCGGCAATTAATGGACGCACCGAATGACGCGCTTAACAAATCTTTGCTTCCACTAATGAAGTGGTTATTCTGCGAACCAAATCCAATCGCGATTAATTCCGCTTTAATCATGACCGCAGCGGTAAAGCCCGTATTTAGATTACCTTATGTGCCGCTTTCTGTTGCACAGCAACAAGAGGGGATTGCGCTTCTTTCGCAATTGAAAGAAAGCGATTTTATTGGCGCTACACCAAAATTAATCGACGAAACGCTGCTTAAGTTTTGTTAAAAGCCCGTTTGTCATTTATAATCTGCGACCGTTTTTGATTCGGTCGTAGGTTATTATGGCAACGTTTTCTTCATTTAGTTTCGCACAGCCTCTTTTAGATGCGCTGCAAGACATCAATTTTCACACATTAACGCCAATTCAGCAGGCCGCAATTCCTGCCATTCGTCAGGGCAACGATGTGCTCGCTACAGCGCAAACTGGAACAGGGAAAACCGCAGCGTTTGCATTACCTATTATCCAAAAATTGCTAGAGACTGAGTCGCAGCTAACACCTCGTGCGCTTATTCTGGCTCCAACTCGAGAACTTGCTGAGCAAATCGCCAATAATTGCGCTACGTTTGCAAAATATACAGACTTAAAAGTGCAAGCGCTTTTTGGTGGAGTCAATGTCAACGGCCAAGCTGAGCGTTTAAAACAGGGAGTTGATATTCTGGTCGCTACGCCAGGTCGCCTGTTAGATCATATCCGCCTTGGTAATGTTGCTTTGAACACAGTAAAGTATCTCGTGCTGGATGAAGCCGACCGTATGCTCGACATGGGCTTTATCACAGACATGCAAAAGGTTATTGCATCGGTAGATGAGAACAAGCAGTTGTTACTATTCTCGGCAACTTTTCCGTCAGCGATGAAGCAATTTGCCAAACAAGTCCTGAATCAACCTAAGCTTATTCAAGCAACACCCGAGAACAGTACCGCAGATACGGTTCGCCACGTTGTATATCCAGTCAAAGAAGAGCGTAAACGGGAGCTACTCTCGGAACTAATTGGTAAAAAGAACTGGCAACAGGTGTTGGTATTCGTCAACATGAAAGAAACAGCGGACAAACTGGTTGAAGAGTTAAAGCTCGACGGGATTGACGCGAATGTTTGTCATGGTGATAAAACTCAAGGAGCCCGTCGCAGAGCGCTAAGGGAATTTACTGAGGGTAAAGTGCGTGTGATGGTCGCCACTGAAGTTGCAGCCCGCGGCCTTGATATTGTTGGTTTACCACGAGTAGTGAACTATGACGTCCCTTATCTGGCTGAAGACTATGTACACCGTATTGGTAGAACAGGACGTGCAGGGCAGTTTGGTTACGCCATTACTTTTGTGAGCCGTGAAGAAGAGTCGGATCTGATCCATATCGAGCAATTAATTGAACAGCRGATCTCGCGTTACTACTTACCAGGATATGAAGTCGCTAATCGGGAAAAGCTTGTGGAAACAATTCAGAAAAAGCCTGCACATCAACGTCGCAAAGCTCGTGTGAACAAGCCATCGAACCAAGCAAGTGCAGAAGCTCGATTAAAAAACCGTTCTCGTATTGCAAATGTGCGCAAGCAGCAGAAGCAAAAATAATCGTTAGTTAATTCACTTCAGCAATAACGCCAGTATTTATGCTGGCGTTGTCGTCTTTATGCAAATTAACGTACAATAGAAAAAAATAATTAAAAATTACCACGTGTTGCTTTCATTTAAAATTGTTCCAGTAAACGCTGTTCAGTTACTTGCTATTGGGGTTTACCTGCTCGCTATTTTGGTTTTTGCTAGGCAAATTCATACACGTACACTGGCGGTTTATTTAGTTTTTCAAAGTATATTGATGGCGACTAATTTTGCTGAGGAAGCGTTAGGTCTAAGAGCTTATTATCTTTTTACACCTCTCTTTACACTTACCACAGGGCCGTTAATTTACTTCCTTTTTGCAAGTCTGCTGCATGTTCAAAAGCCGCCTTTGAGTAAACAACTACTGCATTTTTTACCGGTATTGGTTGTACTACCTTTTACTACTTATGCTCAACAGATCATTGTTATCGGCACTCTTAGCCAGCTGGTTTATTTCGTGATGTCAATACGATTAGTTTTAATGTATCAGGATGCGTCAGCAAATATCAGATCTGATGTGAATGACCTTGACTTGGCTTGGATAAAAAGCACCTTGTTCTCGTTTATGGCGTTTGCTTTGAGCGATTTAGTCCGGCTCAATATGCAGGTGTATAATGATCCTGACACGAAGGCGCTTTGGTACTTTATCAACCTCTGCTGGCTACTTTTACTTAATTTTTATCTTATTGTAAATGTTATAACCCAGCCCAAGCTTGTTGAAACCCTGGGTGAGGATGAGTCAATCCAAAGGTTGAGTGAGCCAAGCGAAAACCCGACCGAGATATTTAACATTATCCATCAAACCATCAGTGATCAGTATTTATATCGTCAACCTAGACTTACCATTCACGATGTTGCAGAGGTAATTGGGCTGAGTACTAAGGATATTTCTTGGGCGATCAACACTTGTGGTGGCCAAAACTTCAATGAGTACATTAATCGCTTACGGATTAACGAGGTAAAACAGCAATTAAAGGGAGGAGGAAAGTCAGCTACAAACGTCTTAACACTAGCTATGAACGCGGGGTTTAATTCCAAGTCTTCCTTTAACAGTGTTTTTAAAAAGCAGACAGGTTGTACCCCAAGCCAGTTTTTAAAACTAAAATAAGTAAACTATTCATACTGTTATGGTTATTATAACGTAGTCAATAAAGCAGTTAAGGTACAGTATCCTGATTTTGGACGTCAAATAGATCCAGAAAACGTAGTGTTGCCTTGAATCGTTCAGAAGGAAAAATATGATGTACTTAGGTTTTTTCGCAAAGCTATCCGCTTGTTTAATTTTTAGTAGTGTACTTTTCACACACCCTGCCATGTCTCAAACTGCTCGGGTACTATCACCAACAAATGATGCTATTGGTGTTTTTCCACAGCGAGGTGGGGTTGCAGACCCGGTTGTTTATCTTAAAACTCGTAAAAAAGCGTTGTCTTTTGTACGTGAAGAGCGCTGGCAACAGGCGTTACCTCTATTACAAAGCTTAACATCGTCTTATAAAGATGATGGAGATACTTGGTACCTACTTGGGTTGACGCAGATGCAATTGGGGCATCATGAGCAAGCGATATCCGCTTTGAAAAATGCACTGACGCTTGGGGTAAACGTAACCAATATCCCAAATGCTTCACGCCCTTCAAACGACATCATGATAAAAGTGTCTGAGGCTTATGCACAGCTTGGGAATATAGAGCAAGCACACGAGTGGCTAAGAAAATCTCTGTCAGCGAGATATGATGAGCGCAGCAGTATAGCGGGAAAAGCCGCATTTGATGCTATCAAAGATAATACGCAATTTCAGATATTGGCAGGACAGTACAAAGATCCCACACTAACACGTGTGCAACAATGGCGTGCTGATTTGGAATTTTTACTTGCTGAAATTAATCGCTTACATATAAATGAAGTGGCTGGCACCAACGCTGAGCTGGTGGCATTGGCGAAGAGTTTACACGCGGATATACCAAACCTTAATGACCAGCAAATTGTATTTAGAATGATGGAACTAGTTGGCACCTTAGGTAATGGCCATAACCTTATCGTACCAACCTTTGGAGAAAAAGGTAATTTCAGCCGTTTGCCAGTGCAGTTTTACGTATTTACAGATGGACTCTATATCGTTGATGCAACACCAAATTACTCTGCTTTGATAGGTCAAAAAGTCATGGCTTTTGAGGGCACTTCTAGCGAGGAGGCAATCGCAAAAGCAGCAAAAATAAACCCTCGTGATAATGAAATGCAGCAGCTTTGGTTAGCACCTTATTATTTAGCTATGCCTGAAGTGTTAACTGGGTTAGGTATTGCTGATAGTACAAATAAAATTACTATCACAGTTCAAAGTACTGATAATGTTACAGAAAAAATTCATCTTGAGGGGCAAGCATTTGCATTTAGTGGTTTGCCCACACTTCCAAAAAATCATAAAAATGCGCCAGAGTACCTACAGCATAAAGACAAGCACTACTGGCAATACTTAAATAAATCTAATGGGGTACTACAGGTACAGTTTAATGCAGTGGCACAAATGAAAACACAGTCGCTAGCCCAATTTAGTAAGGCGTTAATCGATACGGTTAAACAGGATGAAGTAAAGCATTTAGTACTGGATTTACGGCACAACAGTGGCGGGAACGGCTCTATTTTACCGCCTTTACTAAAAGCGTTAATTTACTTTGAGGCAGCAAAACCTGATGGCAAACTATTTGTTATAATGGGTCGCAACACATTTTCGGCTGCTCAAAATTTACTGACCAATATAAATCTTTTCACCGATGCTATTTTGGTTGGTGAGCCAAGCGGTTCTAGACCTAATCATGTCGGTGAAGCTGGGCGGTTCAAGTTGCCTTATAGTGGGGTATTTGGTCTGATTTCATCTCAATTTCATCAAACATCTCGTGCGGAAGATCACCGTATATGGGTACCGCCACATATGCCTATACTACCTGATTCGAAAAGTTACTTTGCAGGTATTGATCCTGCGATAAGCGCTATTTATCGGCTATTAGATAATTTATGAAGATAACAGCTTCATTTGGTTGAGATCTATCCTATCAATCCCTTTTTCTATATGCTAGCTTTACCAATAAAATCATATAAATGGAATAATAATAAATGATAATTGGTAAAGCGACTCAATGGTTTTGCACGGTTTTTTTTGTAGTTTTTCTCTCGTGTTCTGCAATGGCTCAGGACACTCAAAAAGCAAATAAAGAATACGATCGACACACAAAAACGCTAAACTCAATAGTGCTCGGTGAAACGCGCACTGTTACAATACAACTCCCTAAAAGTTATCACACCAATTCTAATAAAACATATCCTGTAATATATCGCCTTGACGGTAAAGGGAACCTTCCACTTATGAGTACAGTGCTTGAACGTTTGCAAAAGGCAAGCGTCTCTGCTGCACCTGAAGTCATAATTGTTGCTATTGAAAATACAGATCGGTTGCGAGATCTTTATCCAACAAAAAACAAAGAGCCAGCAGGCCCGATGAACATGGGCGGTGGCGCACCAAAGTTTTTAGAGTTTATCGAGACAGAGCTTATTCCTTTTGTAAATAAGGAGTACCGCACTCATGATTTTAAAGCGATTGCCGGCGCATCGGCAGCTGGTACTTTCGTACTCTACGCGCTGCAGACTAAGCCTACGTTATTTCAAGGCCACATAGCATATAGTCCGGCGGTATGGTGGAATTTTGGTGCCACCGCAAAAAGCACCAAAGCATTTATATCCAAAACCAAGCAATTAAATAACTTTTTATTTATTGCAATTGGCGAAGAGGGGGGCGTGATGCGCGAACGGTATGAAGATATGGCGCACTTTTTAGCTGATAACAAACCTGTAGGGTTACGTTTTTTCAGCGAGGCTTACGACAATGTCCCTCATGGGCTTGTCTCTAGCGCCGGTATTTTTAGTGCGTACCAAAAGTTGTTTTTTCCGACCCAAATGCCAGTTCGTGCTTATAACGGCGAATTGAGCTCCATTAATGAGTATTATCAGCAGCTATCCGTTCAGTATGGCGAAGTGATTGAGCCTCAAGAATCGACGATAAGAGGGCTCGGCTATCACCATGTGAGTACGGGTAACGTGAAAGAAGCAATTAAGTTGTTTAAGTATGGCGTTTCACGCTATCCACATAATGCAGACGCATACAACGGTTTAGCTTATGGTTATGAAACCGATAAACAATATCGAGCATCGTTAGAGCAAGTAAACAGAGCGATAGCATTATCATCGAAGGATGATGATGGCTACGATGTTTTTGTTGCTCGTAAAGAGCGATTAACTAAGTTACTTGGTGAGTGAGATTTCAAATACGTAAATAGACCACGAAAGTATTTGACTTGGTCTATTTGCTGGATATTTAGTGCTACTTAAAAATAGTGGCGAATACGTTTAATTTTTTCGCCGCTAAACTCAAACAGTGTCACAAGCTTTTGCTTATTTTCTTTTTCATTCGTGTTACCTTGCTGATCAACGCAAGGGTGTAAATACTCAACGGTCACTGCATTAAGACCTTCAATGATGTTTGTTACTTGGATATCGCACTTTGTGTATTGGCCTAGATAGCTGAGTAAGCCCGCCTTATATTCTTCTTTTGATAATATGGCATTAAACCTTGGATGCTCGAATGTGGCATCGGGTGTTAAAAGCATCAGTAGATTGGTAACATCAGACTCTTTTGAATGTTGGTGTTCAACGGCTTTTTGGGCGTCGAAATAAGCGTTGACCTTGTCACTCAGCGCTTCTGCAGAGCAAGCACTTGAAACAAGCATGAATGGTAGCAGTGCATATAGCGCTTTCATTTTCATTATGATTTTCCCTAATTTATTGTTTTTTACTCTGTATAGAATGCAGCGTTTCGACCGGGAAACGCAAGTTTAGAAAATGGCCACGCCGTTTTTAACCAATGAGTAATTGTTTGATAGAGTAGGTCATCCAATGCTATATCTTCTGACCCTATCCACAGATACACATCGCAATCAAAATCTGAAGATTGAGGCGGATCGATATAGACACAACCGATATACCTTTCACTGTGTCTGGTGTAAACCGCATAAGCAAATGCTGCTCGCGACATGAATTCTTCCCTGTGCGTGGCTAAACTTGCAATGTTTTCCTCAAAAGTCATAGAAGCTTTTGGCCAGTTTGAACTTGGGCCAAATATGCCCTGTAAGCGTGGTTGATTAGCCATCACCAATTCATAATCTGCAGTCGCAATTTGCTCGTCTAGCACGGTAAAAGAAAAATGAGATGTGCTAACCCTTTTTGGTGGTTCAAAAGAATCGGGAATAAAGGGTTGACCTTGTTTTTGTTGCTTAGTCACTGTCACTGGTACTCATTAACAACGGAAGCTTTTTCATCGAAGCATCTCTTTTATAATTAGTTACAGCACGTTACCATTTGGTTGTAGCCAATACAATGACAAAAGCCATAAACTCAGTGACACATCGGCTAGGAACATAACCAGTACTTTAGCTTCGTAACACTCATCGATAAAGAAGAACCTAAAGAGAAGAAAAAAGAAAAGAAGAGAAGAAAACCAAAGACACCCACCACTAATTTGTGTCTTTTTTAAAAGTCGTCTACGCTCTAGAAGAAAACCAAAGACACCCACCTCTAATTTGTGCTTTTTTAAAAAAAGAAAACCAAAGACACCCACCACTAATTTGTGTCTTTTTTAAAAGTCGTCTACGCTCTAACTCTGCACTCAAGGATTGAGGAAAACAAACGATGGCGACTGCCCGTAAGAATCAAATCAGCTTAACAGATACCAAATACTATCACTGTATCTCCCGCTGCGTTAGACGTGCGTTTTTGTGCGGTGAAGACAAACTGACCGGAAAATCCTATGCACATCGCCGTGATTGGGTTGAAGAAAAGCTCCTAATGTTAGCTACCGTCTTTTGTATCGACGTCTGTGCGTATGCGGTGATGAGTAACCACACCCACATTGGATTGCATGTTGATGATAAAAGAGCAAAGCGCTTATCTGAC
>NZ_RDBW01000032.1:0-69080 GCF_003934235.1 Pseudoalteromonas sp. J010
GCTCTGCACTGGGTATGCTGCTGAACATGAAGAAAACACTCGGTACTTCCGTTTCTAGTATTCATATAAGTAACTGTCGCCCTCAACTCAAAAAAATCCTTCAAATATCAAGATTTGATAAAAAGTTCGATATTGACTGATCACAGCAAGATTAAACCCTCATGAATATCTTGGTTGTTGATGATCAAATACTGAATTGCAGACTTCTCACGACAATGCTTGAGCAGCAATTTTACACTGTTTTTTGTGCTCATAATGGTTCTGAGGCGCTAAAAATTCTCGCGCTTCATGACATCGATATTGTCTTGTTGGATGTGTTGATGCCAGTGATGGATGGCTTTGAAACCGCGCCAAAAATAAAACAGCATGCCGGAAATGTGTACTTACCAATCATTTTTATTACCGCATTGGAAGATCAAAGTAGTTTTGAAAAGTGTCTCGCTGTAGGTGGGGATGATTTCATTCACAAACCGTTTGATAAAGTCATTTTGTCGGCGAAAATAAAAGCACATGCGAGAACTCGAAGGCTTAGTCAACAAAGTAACGAACAAAAACGACAGCTTGAGTATCACTACAATCAAATCGAACGAGAGCATGAAATTGTCGAGCATATATTCAGTAATGCTCTAGCCCAACAGACAACGTATCCTGAGATATGCGAGTATCATTTATCACCAGCCTCTATGTTTAACGGTGATATGTTTTTAATGGCAAAAAGTCCGATGGGAGGATTTTATTGTCTACTAGGCGATTTTACTGGGCATGGACTTGCTGCGGCAGTGGGGGCATTACCCGCTTCAAGGATCTTTTATACCATGGTTCAAAAAGGGATGGCGGTAAGTGATATTGCCGTTGAATTGAATACAGCTCTGAATGAATTATTACCTGGGCATATGTTTTGCGCCGCAGCCATCATTGAATTAAGTAGTTCAGGTAAGAGTATTTCTGCTTGGATCGGTGGGTTACCAGATCTTTATCTTATTGACAGAAACGGCAAGCTGATTAAAACAATAGAAAGCCAGCATATGGCATTGGGGATATTGGACACAGAGGAATTTGAGCGAAACTTATTGCACTTTGAAGTAAACCCTGAACAACGTTTGGTCATGGCAACGGATGGTATTATAGAGTCAGAATCTGATAGGGGGGATATGTATGGAGAGAGAAGACTAAAACGTTTGCTAGCAAGCCGACCTGTTATTTCAACCGAGCAAATCATTTCTGAAGTGAGGGAGTTTACAGGAAGTGGGGAGCAGCAAGATGATTTAAGCATTGCAATCATCAACTGTGTGGCGAGTGAATCTGTGGCATCAGTCCCATCTCATTATTCAAGCCTTCCATTCAATATATCACTCTCCTTGGATGCACAGCAGATGAAAACAACCGATCCCGTGCTTGAGTTGGTTGATTTGTTAAGCGAAGTAGATGGTATTTCAGCACATCGCTCCAATATTTTCTTACTACTATCAGAGGCATATAATAACTCACTTGATCATGGTGTATTGGGTCTTGATTCAGAAATAAAAAATAAAGAAGATGGCTTTTTTGAGTACTACTGTCTMAGAGAGCGCGTTTTAAAAGAGCTAAAAGAAGCATTGATCATTATTTCTGTACGTTATAGCCCTGAAGAGCTTAAGTTGTATTTTTCTATTTGTGACTCTGGAAATGGTTTTAAAGCGGGCACACGTAATCAAGTTAAGCAGGAGTATAGTCATGGTCGGGGCGTAAGTTTGCTGGGGGAAATAGCACAAAGTGTCAGCTATAACAGCGCTGGGAATGAGTTAGAGATGGTGTATTCACTTACCTCCGAATCTATTTAAAGCAAACTCAGGCGCTCTTTTATTATACTCATACCAAAGCTTGAAAACCGCTATAAAACTACTACTTTTGAGTTGGCAATGTGACACCAGCGTGTTAGTCTTGCATTAATTTCAATTTGGATGTTTAGATGGCTAAAATGTCACGTTATATTTCTTTAAGTGGGTTATCAATCCAACCTGAGCTTTTACAGCAGCAACTACTCAAAGTAGATACATTTCTTGAGCAAAACACAAGTTCGGCGATGTGGTCTTATCAAATCCCTGAGCTTGGTGAGGGAGGTAGTTGTAGTTTATTTGGCAACCTACAAGACACGCCTTTTTTATTAGAGGAATATATAGAAAAAGCTGAATCTAATGAGTATGCGTTGAGCAAGTTGCAAACAATAGTATCTGCTGTGGTTGCGCATAGCGCAGTAGACTGGTTTGGGATCTATCAAGCTAGGGAAACTCAAGAGGGTAAGCAGCTGCTTAAACTGGCTTACCATGGTGCGCCGAGCAGACCATTATTTCCAATAACAGAGGCTTTTGCAGCAACGTCAAATAATATTCAAACGGTACTAAGTGCAAAGGCACGGGTAATTAACGATATACCGGCGTATGTTGCTAGGGGAGGAGAGTATTATACGTGCGACCCTAAAGTTAAAGCTGAGGTGTGTTTGCCTTTATTTAATGAGCACGAGCAATGTATTGGTATTATTGATGCTGAAGCATTTACAGAGGCTTTTTTTGATGAGGAAATACTCGCGTTATTGGCCGCAGCATGTATTCGCATCCCACAGTATTTACCAAAATAACCAGTCTATTTCTTTATTCAATTGGTAGCGTAGCAGCCCTAAGATAACTAGCACCACTTGATATTTTAGTCTGTAAACTTGCCTCTGCTTAGGTGCGGCCAAGTTTACAAAAATGAATAAAATTCTAGATAAATATGGTAACTGGTAACAAATCTGTATGTTACCATCAACGCTATTGGAATCGGATGTCAATCATCCGAATTGGAATTAATTAAAATAAAAGAGATAAGCTATGTTCTCAGAGCTAAAACCACTCCCAACAGATCCTATTTTAGGCCTGATGGCCGCTTATAAGCAGGATAACAACCCACAAAAAATAGATCTTGGTGTCGGCGTTTATAAAGATGAACAGGGAAATACACCTGTTCTCAAAGCGGTTAAAAAGGCGGAAGCGTTTCGTCTAGAAAACGAAACAACGAAAAGCTACATTGGTTTAGCTGGTAATTTAGACTTTTGTCAGAAAATAGAGTCTTTATTACTTGGGGAGCATAGCGCGCTGTTGGCAAACCGTGTACGTACAGCACAGGCACCTGGTGGCACCGGTGCTTTACGTGTCGCAGCTGAGTTTATTAAACGTTGCAATACTAATGCAACTGTGTGGGTGACTACCCCGACTTGGGCAAATCACATTAGCTTATTTGAAGCCGCTGGCTTGACGGTAAAAGAGTACCCTTATTATGACTATGAAAATAAAGGGCTACTATTTGATGAAATGATCAATGCGCTAAAACAAGTGCCCAAAGGTGATGTAGTACTTCTTCATGCTTGTTGTCATAACCCAAGCGGTATGGACCTGAATCAACAGCAGTGGCAAACCGTGGCAGAACTTGCAAAAGAGCAGGGCTTTACGCCTCTTATTGATATTGCTTATCAGGGCTTTGGCACTAGTTTGGAGGCCGATGCACAAGGGTTAAGAGCGGTTGCTGCTCAGGTCGATGAAATGATTATCTGTTCTTCATGCTCGAAGAACTTTGGCCTGTATCGTGAGCGAGTTGGTGCGTGCTCTATTATTGCCAAAGACAGCAATGTCGCTGACGTGTCGAATTCGGTAATGCTAAGCGTGGTACGTAGTATCTATTCAATGCCACCAGCGCATGGCGCAGATATTGTAAATACAATTTTAAGTAGTACTGAGCTGACGCAGATGTGGCATGATGAGTTGGATGAGATGCGTGGTCGCATCAATGGCTTGCGTACATTGATAAAGGAAAGCTTAGCGGCGAAAGGCGTTGATCAAGACTTCTCATTTATTGATCGCCAGCATGGTATGTTCTCATTCCTAGGAATAAACAAAGAGCAAATCGACAGGCTTCGTAATGAGTATGCTATATATATTGTAGGTTCTAGCCGTGTTAACGTCGCTGGTGTAAGCAAAGATAATATCGATTATTTTGCAGATGCTGTAGCGAGTGTAATTAAATAAGCTTTATATCAATTTTCTTAATTAAGTGGTCTATTTTGAGGCGAGAAAATCTTGTCGATAACCAGGCAAAAATTTTGCTATTTAGTTGTTCTAAATAAGAAATTTTTAACGCTGTTAGCGTCAGATTTACTCCTTCAAATTGAGCAAGTATTAAGTCAGCATGAACCGAATTTACTTTACGCAAATTTCACATGGAATAGATGCTACCGGAGACTAAATGTTATCCTTTTAAGCTTGTTTAATTTTAGTTACTTTATCTGAGGGATTTTCAGTCTCAACTTTACTTTTTGCACTGGCTTTTGTTGATACCTTGCCACCTTTTAATACGGAAACAAAGTCATCTTTTTGTTTTGCAATTTCAAGTGCTAGGGATTCGACTTGTTGTTCACTTAGTGGTACGTCTACCTTAGTCAGCATATCTTCTAGTGCCTCTGCGACATCTAACATTTTATCGTAAGCATCAGCCTCTTTTTTAGATGTGAAAGTCATACGCTCGACTCCATTTCTTTCAACAACATATTTGATGATAACTGCCATGGTTATTCCCCTTGTCACTGTTTTTATATACAGTAATCCTAAACTCCATAATACGCAAGTTATTTTGAAAATTTTTCAAGTTCGGATGAGTCTAGTTTGTTTTAATAACTTAAATTAAAACAGGAGGTTATCAATAATTTTTATTTATTGAACAATGAGTGGCTTTGACAAATCATAGAACACTGACTTTAGTTATATGGCCTTATTAATCACCAGTGAGAATGCAGGTGATAAATGAGGAATTGGATCTTTTCACACAAGGAGTGTTATTTATGTTGATAAAAACCATCTCACTATCCATTTTACTTGCGCTAGGCCTTAGTCACTCTGTGACCGTTGCTAAACCTCCAGAGCAAGTCATCACAGTGCAATCACAAAACCACAGTGTATTAGACATTAACACAGCTGATGCGGATGCACTGTCAACTTTACCAGGGATTGGTATACATAAAGCTGAAGCTATTATTGAATATCGCGAAAAGCTCGGCCGCTTTAAATCCATTCAAGAGCTGCTTGAGGTAAAAGGTATCGGGAATAGAATACTGGCCAAACTGGAGGGCAAGATAAAAGTTTGATAGAACAGGAGTATGCGGGCTAATTTTAGTTGTCCGCATACTAATTTAACTGTTTAGTCTACTTTTTGTGCTGAAGTAAACTCTGTTATTGCTTGTGTCAGTTTGGGTTGTCCAAAATAAATTTCTAGCGGTGTAGTAAGTAATGGGTAGATCAATCCTGCAACGAATAAGACAGGCAATAGGAGCCACCCTTCAAATACTACTAACGATGCAAAAAATGGAGTTAATAGTATTAATTTAGCGATCCGTAATAGCACCTTAGTTTTGGCATCAAGATGACTCAACGCGATACGTAAAATCATCTGTTTTTCACGGAGCTTAAATTCATCAAGTTGTGCTATTTGGCTTAACCTAAAATACATGAATTTGCTATCTCAACTTCTTTTTGTGAAATGGAAGAATAAAAACAAGATAAATGCCGCGCTGTAAAATGCGAAAATGATTTCCATCCAACCAGGCATAGACAGTCCTGCAAAAGACCAATCTATATTACCGCAATCACCTGTTGCAGCAAAGAAGCTTGGCAGCCATTCATGAAGGGGCATAAAAGATGGGAAATTAGGTATAAAGTCACAGGTGAAGGCAAATGGGTCTGTGGTTGTTTGCATCTCTATATGTTCGCGTGCAATCAAGAACCCCCAAATGCTTCCGACTCCCCACGAAGTAAATGCTAGGCTTCGCACGGCAAAATTACGCGGTGCTATCATACCGATTAAACCAGCAGCGAGTAACCCGAGCATCGCAAAACGTTGATAAATACACATGATACAAGGCTCTAACCCCATACCATATTGGAAGTAAAGCGCCACAGCCTCAAAAATAGTAGCTGAGAGCGCAAGCAATCCCCAAGACTGCTTTGAAAGGTGAAAAGATGCAATGCTCATTATGAAGAACCTCTTTTTGTTTTATTATGCTTTATCAGGCCCTATCAGAGCAACCTTACATCGTGAGTGGGCGCTACCTTTGAGCACTTTTGCGCTCAACTCTCAATATATCGGGTTGAAAAGAGCCTGCCAAAGGTCAACTAAGCGCTCAGCAGCACTAGTATCTGTTTCACCGCGCTCCTAAGGCATTGATATGTAGTGTAGCGCGCTTAATCATAGTGCCATTTACAATTACAGAATCAATATCGTTGTAAGCGCTTACTGACTTTAAAGGGTCGCTGTTTAAAAGTAGTAAATTGGCAATTTTATTTACAGCTACACTGCCATATCTATCATCTATTGAGAAGGCTTTGGCATTGTTTATGGTCGCTGCACTGAGCAAGCTAGCCAAGCCTACGCCAGCTTGGTGCATCATGGTCAATTCTTTATATGTAGATAAACCAGGTTGTGATGTATAGGTTGGTGCTGGCGGTGTATCCGAACCAAGTAGCAATGTGGCATCATTTTTATATAAGTAGTTAAGTGCTAACTGCCCTTGGGAAAAAATGCGTTTCAGCTTAGCGACTTTTTTCTGATTACTCATGCTGCCCCAACCTTGGTTCATTTCTTTAAAAAACCAACGACCAGGTTCACTTTGATACCAATCAATCACAGGTGAAGGGAGTACAGTTTGATATTCTTCAGTGAAAGAGAATGTGCTGTCAGTTACTTTTGCCAATGAGTCCATTACAGTCAACGTCGGCTGATATGCAATGTCTTTTTCAATGATGCTATCAAGTACCGCTTTTACTGTTGGTGGCAGAACGTTTGTAGCTTGATTGATATTAGGCGTTAACCAGTTCCAAAGACCATGAGCCATTATGTCAACATTGGCATCTACGGCAAGTTGCTGCATATCAACGGCATTGGCATGAGCCATGGAAGGTAATCCTATTGCCTTGGCAGACTCGGTCAAGCGCCTTGCATCACCTTGATAGATAAGCGGTATATTACTGTTTTCTCCAAAGCCATCTTCAAAGTAAAGTTTGGCACAAGTTGCGCCATCTGACCTCATGCGCTCAAGCGGTTGACTACCTTGATGTGAATGTACCTGTGATGGCGTGAGTTCATGTGTTGGGTCATTATGCTGTGCAATAAAATAAGGTTTATGATGATGTAGCTTAGCGTAGCTTAAGCCTTCGGCGTTATAACCTTGATAAACTGGCATTGCACCGCAAAAAAAAGCATTTGGTGCAGGCGCATTAGCCATAAAATCAGCGATGCCACTTGCTGTATTTGACGGATCGATTACTTGCGTTACGCCATAATATAGATAGTTTCTTCCTTGCCTTTGCAAAAACGCCTTTTGCATCTGTTTGGCGTTTGGATCTGAAGCGAGTAACCCAGGCATAGTTTTAAGGTGTACGTGGCTGTCGGTGAGCCCCGGAATAAGGTATTTATCTTTCGCATCAACGACAGTTTTTGCACGCGGTTTTTTACGTGCATTGGATACCTTAATGATTTTACCATTTTGTATCGCTATCCAATGATTTGAAATGATATTCACTTGGTGCTTATCAACAGGGTTTAAAATGATAGCATTGTCAATTCTAAGGTCGACAGCTGCAAATAACGCATTAGAAAATAGCATGCAGTATGTCGCGGCAAATAATATTTGTTTTTTCATAATAAAAATTTGTTTGTGTTGTAATAGGAGTTACCGAGCATAAATTGGTTTACAGTTGTTGAACTAATTTTCATATAAATAAACTCTTAAATTTTTCTAAATTTAATTAAAACTATAATAATCAATAATATAAGGTGTTTTTGAGTTGAAAGATTTGTTATTAGGTAATTGGTTAGTTATGCCTAAGTTGAATCAAATTATTGAGTATCCCAACGGGCAAGAGTACACAGTAACGCCAAAAATGATGCAGCTGTTACTTGTTTTGATCGAGGCGGATGCACAGCCGCTTAGCATTGACGAGATCATTGAATTGGTATGGAAACCAAAAGTAGTGTCTGACAGCTCAGTTTACCAAGCCGTAGCACAGTTAAGAAAAATCCTAAACTCAGACCCACAACATAAAGAGTATATAGAGAGAATATCAGGTCATGGTTACAGGATAGCTCCGAATGTACTCGTCACTCAAAATAGTATAAACACTTCGGTAAAAAGCAGTCGTTGGATCTGGTTTGCAAGTGTCGGCTTTACGTTAGCGCTACTGCTTGCGATTTTGCCATCTATTTTTAACGAAAGTACTCGCAATAGCGCAGAGGATGACCCTTACTTTGATGAGGTTACGCTTGCAAAGCACTTATCTAAAAGCACTAATATTGCAGAATTAGAGCAAGCAAAAAGCCTTTATCAACAGGTGCTGTCTAAGCAAGGAGAAAATATAGACGCGCTAAGTGGGTTATGTAATGCCTATATGGGGCTTAGCTTATTTGGTGAAATATCAGAATATGAGTTATTGGCGCTATGCCGTCCTTTACTGGAAAAAGCACGCGCATTGGAAGAGAAAAATATTGAAGTTATCACCTCCTTGGCTCGATTCGCTGTAATAGAAAATAACGATATACAAGCACAGAAATATTTTACTCGTGGTTTTGAAATATCAATAGACAATCCGAGGTTATGGCATTGGTATGGACGATTTCTTCGCAAGAGCAATGACATAGAAGGTGCCGTAGTAGCACACCAAAAAGCGTATCGATTAGCGCCAAATGATGCCGTTATCGTTCGCGGTTTAGCCTACGCCTATCTAAACTTTAGAGACATGAGCTTAGCGAGGAAATATTTTGAACGCAGTGTTGCCATCGCACCCCACACCAAGAATAACCCACTTTACCAGTTAGACTTCTATCCTTTGAGTCAAAAGCGGGCGCTCCAGTACCTACAGTGGTATCGTGAAAATCATGTTGATCACAATAAGCTCTACCCCGCACAACAGCTAAGCCATATATTGATGTTGCTCAGCTTAGGACGTACACAAGAGGCTAATACGTTGTATCAGCAAGCCACACAGTTCACGACCACTTCAGCATCCTTCAGACTATATGTTGAAGCAGGGCTGGCTTGGCAACAAGGTAATGCAGAAAAAGCCGAAACGCTTTTAAAGCAACGTTATACGCTAGGCTCAAACGCTAAGCACTACGTGATGCCCTATGTGATGGCACTAATTGCGAACCGCAAATCTGAATTAGCAAAGGAGCTTTTTGAGCGTCATTTTAGTGAAGTTAGCTCTTTGCTGGCACCTATTTCAGAGCATACTGGGCAGTACCTCATCTATGCCTTAATGCTAAAGCTCACGGAACAACAAAATAAGTATGAGAGAGTAAACACATTAATTTCGAATCACCTCGCCCAAGATAAGGTGCTTGACACCTCCTTGCTAGCGCTGTGGTTTACTATTAATAACGAAGAGCTCCGTGCTAAACAAGCACTCACTGATTTACTCAATGATGGTTGGCTTCCAGATTATAACGATAGCTTCTTTGCAATTGAGCTCTATTTTTCTCGCTTTACTGATCATGAGTTTAAACGTCAATGGCAACGACGTCTCAAGCGTATACAAGCCCAACTGGAGGAGCGGGTAGAATAACCTACCTCCAACAAAGTTATGGATGAACTTAAATCGTGGCTATCCGTTGAGGTACGCGACGTGTCACCCATATCAAAAAAGGCAATAAATACAGCAAGCCTTGCGCTGCTACTTCCGGAGATTATCTTTGCTATGTAGCATCAATTTCTGGCTTGGGTGATTTGTTGCTTGTTAGTTGAGCTTCATCTGGTACAATCAGTAGATTAACGAGCACAACCTGCCAATATAGGCATTGATGTAATAATAAAGTGGTGTGAGATGAGAATTTTCAAAGCCAAGAGCCCAGCTGGATTTGCTGAAGAATATATTGTTGAGTCAATTTGGAACGGCGAATTCCCTCCGGGATCAATCCTACCTGCTGAGCGTGAGCTTTCTGAACTCATTGGTGTAACTAGAACAACACTACGCGAAGTATTGCAAAGGCTGGCACGCGATGGTTGGTTGACTATCCAGCATGGTAAGCCAACTCGAGTCAATAACTTTTGGGAAACGTCAGGGCTAAATATTCTCGAGACACTAGCGCGTCTTGATGAAGATAAAATGCCTGAACTAACCGATCAGTTGTTGTCTGCTAGAACCAATATCAGCGCCATCTATACTCGTGCTGCTATCAAGTTTAACCCTCAACGTGTTATTGATATCTTATCCAAACATGCAGAATTAGCGGAYACCGCCGAAGCATTTGCCGATTATGACTATCAGGTGCACCATGAACTGGCAGGCGCAGGTCAGAACAAAATTTATGTACTTATCTTAAATGGATTCAAAGGGTTGTATTCTAAGATTGGCTGTCATTATTTCTCTGATTCAAGAACGCGAGATCTCGCTAGACAGTTTTACGCAGACCTTACCACGTTGGCAGAAAACCAAGAACATGATGGTGCAATCTCTCTGATGCGTAAATATGGTCATCAGTCTGGCGAAATTTGGCAGCAGATCCGTGGTGATATGCCTGAAAATATCATGGACTAAATTAGTCACAGAATTATACATTAAAGGCTTCATAGTGAAGCCTTTTTTGATCTCAGGTGTTGGTTTGCAAGATATTTGCTACTTTTTCCGGCAATCGAATTTATAGATTGATGCTATCGGTTAATTCGATTGTTATTTCTGTTCCTACGCCAATACACTAGTCAAAGTTTTTGGTAGTAAAAAAGCACAAGGCACTTTAGTGAACGCTAAATGCAAAGGTTGTTTTTTTATAAGCATGCCACAATATTAAGTACCAGATGTTTTGAACTCGATAGAGAGACAAAACAAGATTGGAAATAAACCTAACTATTGGAGATAAAAATGGGTGTATTAGTAGGCCGCAAGGCACCAGACTTTACAGCAGCAGCAGTACTAGGTAACGGTGAGATCGTAGATAGCTACAACCTGCACGAGCGTATTAAAGGTAAAAAAGCGGTTGTTTTCTTTTACCCACTAGACTTCACTTTTGTTTGTCCTTCAGAGCTAATCGCATTTGACAAGCGTTACGAAGAGTTCCAAAAGCGTGGTGTTGAAGTTATCGGTGTTTCTATCGACTCTCAATTCTCACACAACGCATGGCGTAACACTCCAGTAAACGAAGGTGGTATTGGTCCAGTTAAATACGATCTAGTTGCTGACGTTAAACACGAAATCTGTCAAGCATACGACGTTGAGCACCCAGAGGCTGGTGTTGCTTTCCGTGGTTCTTTCCTAATTGACGCTGAAGGTAACGTACGTCACCAAGTAGTGAACGATCTACCACTTGGCCGTAACATCGACGAAATGCTGCGCATGGTTGATGCACTTGCATTCCACGAAGAGCACGGTGAAGTATGTCCAGCTGGTTGGACTGAAGGTAAAGCAGGTATGGACGCAAGCCCTGAAGGTGTTGCGAAGTTCCTATCTGAGAACGAAGGCGCACTATAATTTAGTGTCTGCTACGTAATACCTATAAGATATTAAAAAGAAACCCGCTAGTTAGCGGGTTTTTTTTAATTGCTTTCGATTTCTCGGCGGCTTTCTCAGGGTAATACGTTGACTATTCGGCAGCCCTGCCTCTTTAGCAAGTGCCATGCTAGTTAAAATTAATGTACTGACCGAGCGACTTTATTAGTTGAATGCTTAGGTACGCTGCAAATAAGCTTATCACTGGAGTTGCTAGTAAACTCAAAAATGTAAGTTCATTAATCATTACGCTTTTCCTTTTCGTCTTTCTTGTTAGTATTTTCAGCTTGAAATGCTGCTTGCAATGATTGTTTGGTTTCGATTCTCAGCTCTTCGATGTTGGCCTTTATTGATTCACTGATCGCTTGTGTTATTTTGCTTTTCACATCCTGTAGGATGGAGTCGTCTATTTCTGTAGCAGTAGTTGTCATGCTAGCTGTTAGTAGTAACGTAGTCATGGTTAGTTTCGCTAAAGTAGTCATAATAAGTTTCCTTGTAATTTGTTAGTCGCAATAACTATTACAAAGGTTGTGCCAACGTGAATTTATTTTTTAAAACTTTGATTTTTAAATAAATTTAGTTATCTATGAAGAAGTTAACGTAAGACGTTGGTGAATTTGACGAAGGTGACATAACAAAAATAACGAAGTTTTAGTCAAATATATAAAGAGGAGGTTGAGCTCGTAATGAGGCCGAATTAACGGCCAAAACTTGGATCGTCTGGTAGGTCGACAAGGATCAATACAGCACCTTTACCACCGTACTCTAACGGTGCTTGGTGTATCGCTAAGACATCAGGGTGTTGTACAAGGTATTGCGGCACTTTATGTTTGAGTATTCGCTCGCCAATGCCGTGAACAATGCAGGCACAAGCAATATGCTGTTTTTTACAAGCATGAATTAACGCAGCAAGCTCTTGTTTGACGGTCTCTTTGTTCAAACCGTGTAAATCTAATATCAGCTCTGGTGCATAATCACCACGCCTAAGCTGTTTAGCGAGATAGCGGTCAGCGCCAGCCTTAACATAATTAATAGTTCCCGAAGTATCGATATCAGGAATATACTCGTCCGAAAAGTAAAACTCTGACTGTTGCTGCTTCACTTGTTGTTTCAGCTCTACACTCTGAATTTTTTTCGTTTGTTTGAGCTGCACCTGATCTTGCTTAAGTGGTTTTACACCATTCAAGGACTCGCGAAACATCGCGAAATCATCATTTAGGTCAGCATTAGTGTTAGATTCTTTGTTCATGGTGACATTTTAAATAAAAAAAGCATAAAAACCTAGCTTAAAAACCGCTACAATGTCGCCATATAGTTTGATCTTAGAGAATCTTCATGACGGAAATGTCACAACCACTAATCACCGACGAAATGGCAAATGAAGCGTTTCAAGACCTCCATACCATCCAAGACTGGGTACGATGGACTGCAACTCAGTTTGTCAGCAATGAGGTCTTTTTTGGTCACGGAACAGATAACCCGTGGGATGAAGCGGTAAGTTTGGTGCTGCCTGTGCTCCATATGCCTATTGATGCACCTAAAGAAATTATGCACGCCCGTGTGACGCAAAGTGAAAAATCTCACTTGATAGGCTACATTAAAGCACGTATTGAACAGCGTATTCCCGTGGCTTATTTGACCAATCAAGCTTGGTTTGCTGGTATGCCGTTTTATGTTGATGAGCGCGTATTAGTACCACGCTCTCCATTTGCAGAATTAATTGCAAAACATTTTTCTCCTTGGGTGGCATCGCCTAACAAAATAAACCGTATTTTAGATATGTGTACGGGCTCTGGTTGTATTGCGATTGCACTTGCCAAAGCATTTGAGCGTGCACAAGTAGATGCAGTAGACATCTCTTTTGAAGCTTTAGAAGTGGCTGATCACAATATCAATCAGCATATGATGCACGACAGAGTGTTTGCCATCCAGTCTGATGTATTCAGTGGTGTACCGGGCCAAAAATATGACTTAATCGTAGCAAACCCACCTTACGTTGATGCTGAAGACATGTCTGACTTGCCTGAAGAGTTTCATCATGAGCCAGAGCTTGGTTTGGCGTCAGGAGAGGATGGCCTTGACGTAACCCGTACTTTGTTAGCAGAAGCTGCGGATCATCTAAATGATGACGGTTTGTTATTTGTCGAAGTCGGCAATTCTATGGTACATATGGAACAGCAATTCCCTGAAGCACCTTTCACTTGGTTAGAGTTTGACCACGGTGGTCTGGGGGTCTTTGTGGTATCCAAACAGCAATTGTTGGAATACTTTAAAAACTGATAGGGAGCCAATGCTCTCTATCGTCTATTTTGGAATGAGGAAAAACGATGGCAGGCAATAGCATTGGCCAATTATTTAAGGTGTCGACCTTTGGTGAAAGCCATGGCGCTGCGCTTGGTGGCGTGGTGGATGGTGTACCACCTGGGCTTGAGATAACTGAAGCTGACTTACAAATTGATTTGGATAGACGTAAACCGGGTCAAAGCCGATACACAACACAGCGACGCGAAGGTGATGAGATAAAAATCCTTTCGGGTGTATTCGAAGGTAAGACGACCGGAACTAGTATTGGACTGTTAATTGAAAATACCGATCAACGTTCCAAAGATTATTCTAACATCAAAGATTTATTTCGTCCGGGTCATGGCGACTACACCTATTGGCACAAATATGGCCACAGAGATTACCGTGGTGGTGGACGTTCGTCTGCCCGTGAAACAGCGATCCGAGTTGCGGCTGGTGCGATAGCGAAAAAATATCTAAAACAAGCTCATGGCATTGAGATCAATGCTTGCCTTTCCCAATTAGGCCCTATTAAAGCTCAAACGTATGATTGGTCAGTTGTGGAAAACAACCCCTTTTTCTTTCCTGATGAGTCTAAGCTTGAAGCGTTAGATGAATATATGCGTACGCTAAAAAAAGAAGGTGATTCAGTTGGCGCGAAAGTTAAAGTTGTGGCGAAAAACGTGCCGGTAGGTCTAGGTGAGCCTGTTTTTGACCGTCTGGATGCCGAAATTGCGCACTCCCTAATGAGCATTAATGCGGTAAAAGGTGTAGAAATTGGTGACGGCTTTGATGTGGTTGAACAAAAAGGTTCTGAGCATAGAGATGAGCTGACGCCGCAGGGCTTCACCTCAAACCATGCAGGTGGCGTATTAGCAGGTATTTCAACAGGGCAGGACATTATCGCGTCAATTGCGCTAAAACCTACCTCAAGTATCTCAGTCCCAGGGCAGAGCATTGATACCCAAAATCAACCGCAAGAGGTGGTTACCAAAGGCCGCCATGACCCGTGTGTGGGCATTCGTGCCATCCCTATAGCGGAAGCGATGTTAGCCATAACACTTATGGATCATCTATTACGTCACCGCGGTCAAAACCAAGACGTCAATTTGCCGCACAAGCCCATTTCAGGCCATCTCTGATTTTATTCGGCGTCCTGAGGTTATTTGACTTCAGGTTGTTCTGGCACAGTGTTTGCTCTTCTTGAACAAATCAAGGAGAGCAATCATGATCACTTATCAATCTCACTTTGCAACTCGTACGGTAGAGTCTGCTTCGCAGCAGCACAGCCCTACCCAAACTAATCGAGCTAAATCAAGTGCTCAAGAGCAAGCGTATGTCGCGGCTGCGGATATAGCTGCACAATCTTCTCGTGCACTCGACCATAAAGTAGACGAGCCATTTAAATATGAAGTAGTGGAGCGTAATGAAACATTTCTCGAAAAAATGAGAGAAGCGGTAATGTTTAGCCGCTTAGGGGCAAATAAAGAGAAAATTGATGAATTAAAAGAGAAAATGGCAGAGCTTGAAAAGCTCGCAGCCGAGGGAAAAATTTCACCCGAAGAATTAGAAGAGCGTATGGCTGCATTAGAAGAAGCAATGAGAGATGCGGTAACTCAAGAAGAAAACAAAGCGAACAAGGACACGCTACTGAGTTAGTGAGGCTCAAAATGATAAAGGCCTCATCAGAGGCCTTATCAGTGTTATAACTCAATACTATTTAGCTGTGATAGTTTTCACACGCTTCAAGGGTGTTTTCAATCAAGCTAGCTACTGTCATCGGGCCTACGCCACCAGGCACTGGAGTGATAAAGCTCGCGTTTTGTTCCGCGATGTCATATTGCACGTCACCGACTAACTTACCTGATTCCAATCGGTTAATACCTACATCAATGACAATGGCACCTTCTTTAACCCAGTCGCCCGGAATAAACTCAGGTTTACCGACTGCGACGACGAGTAGATCTGCACGACGAACGTGGGCTTCCAAGTCTTGAGTAAATTTATGGCAAACGGTTGTGGTACATCCTGCCAGTAGCAGTTCAAGTGACATTGGACGACCTACAATGTTTGAAGCACCAACCACAACAGCGTGCATCCCTTTATAACGCACACCGGTAGAGTCGAGTAGGGTAATGATCCCTTTTGGCGTACAAGGTCTTAGTGCTGGCATTCGTTGAGCAAGACGACCCACATTATAAGGATGGAAGCCGTCGACGTCTTTGTGAGGATCGATACGCTCTAACACTTTTTCCGCGTCTAGGCCTTCAGGTAGCGGCAATTGTACTAAGATCCCATCAACTTCAGGGTCTGCATTAAGCTCGTCAACTAGCGTGAGCAGTTGCGCTTCGCTCGTGTCACCTGGTAAGTCGAAAGATTTAGAAACAAATCCAACTTCTTCACAGGCTTTACGCTTTGAACCAACATAAACTTGACTCGCAGGATCCTGACCTACTAACACAACTGCCAAGCCTGGTGCTCTCAGACCTTGTGCCAGTCTCTCTTGAACTCGTTGTGCAACAGTAGAACGAACTTGTTTCGCGATAGCTTTGCCATCAATGATGTTTGCCGTCATGATTGACCTATATTAAGGGTTAAAAAACTTGAACGATGATAGAGCCTTTAAATTCTCCTATACAAGTACTTTTATTGAGTGATGACTCTGCTTGTAAAGAAAAATAATGGGGTTGCTCTATTTATATGTCCTGCTAATTAGTTTGATAGAGGACATTTGCCCGCTATTTTCGCAAAAAACAGCCAGCCCGCCAAGTTAGCATTGCGTAAAACCGGAGGTTTTCACAACTTGCCTAGGTAAGAGCGTATAAAATTTGATTAAGTCAGCTGTTTTATCAACAATTTGTGGTAAAATTAGGCAGTTGAAACAAAAACTAAAAAAAATATTTGACCTGCTGGGGGCAAATCACTATTATGCRCCCCGTTGCCAACGAGGACTCACCGATAAAAAGGTTCTTAGTTCTCCAAGGTCACAGTCGGCGATTAGCGCAGCTTGGTAGCGCACTTGGTTTGGGTCCAAGGGGTCGCAGGTTCAAATCCTGCATCGCCGACCACTTTTAAAATAAGATAGTAGCATGAAGATGTTTACTCGAGTTTGCGCCCTTAGCTCAGCTGGATAGAGCAACGCCCTTCTAAGGCGTCGGTCGAAGGTTCGAATCCTTCAGGGTGCGCCATCTTATTTTAATCCACATGTAGCGGCGGCTGTAGCTCAGTTGGTAGAGCCCTGGATTGTGATTCCGGTTGTCGTGGGTTCAAGTCCCATCAGTCGCCCCATCTACATGCCAAAATTAGTCGGCGATTAGCGCAGCTTGGTAGCGCACTTGGTTTGGGTCCAAGGGGTCGCAGGTTCAAATCCTGCATCGCCGACCACTTCTACAAAATACTTATGTTCGGCGATTAGCGCAGCTTGGTAGCGCACTTGGTTTGGGTCCAAGGGGTCGCAGGTTCAAATCCTGCATCGCCGACCACTTTCTCTCTATCAGTATCTCAGTCATTTATTTCAAATTTACTAACTTTTAATCAATTAGCACCAATATGCCTAATTATTTAACCTGATTGCTCGACTCCGTCGTTGAATAGGTTATAATGCCGCGTCTATTAATTAACGTAGTGCCCGTAGGGCAGGCAACAAGCGTCACATGCAACGGAGAGTTTGGCAGTTTAGCCGAAGGCCCACAAAAGCATGATGGTTGTCTTGTTAGTAAGGAAGGCGCTTTGTCGCCCAAAAATGAAGATTGAGGTAAATCATGCAAGTTTCTGTTGAGACGACTCAAGGCCTTGAGCGCCGTCTGACCATCACCGTTCCTGCAGAGAACGTTGAGACTGAAGTTAAAAAACGCCTACAACAACTGTCAAAAACACAGCGTATCGATGGCTTCCGCCCTGGTAAAGTACCAGTGTCAATCATCACTAAGCGTTACGGCGCAGCTGTTCGTCAAGAAGTTGCTGGCGATATTATGCAGCGTAATTACATCGAAGCAATCATTGCTGAGAAAATCAACCCAGCGGGCGCACCTACATTTGCTCCTAAGTCACTAGAAGCTGGTAAAGATTTAGAGTTCGATGCAACTTTTGAAGTATACCCTGAAGTTGAGCTTAAAGACTTAGATAAAATTGCAGTTGAGAAGCCTGCTGTTTCAGTAACTGACGAAGATCTTGCTAACATGCTTGAAACACTTCGTAAGCAACACGCTACTTGGACTGAAAGCGACGCAGCTGCTGGCGAAAAAGACCGTGTAACGGTTGACTTCGTTGGTACAATTGACGGTGAAGAGTTTGAAGGCGGAAAAGCTGAAGACTTCCCTCTAGAGCTTGGTCAAGGTCGTATGATCCCAGGTTTCGAAGATGGTATCGTTGGTAAGAAAGCAGGTGACGAAGTCGTTTCTGATGTGACTTTCCCTGAAGACTACCACGCTGAAAACTTAAAAGGTAAAGCAGCTCAATTTACAATTACTGTGAAGAAAGTTGAAGTTCAAGAGCTTCCTGAACTAACTGACGAGTTCGCAACTAAGTTTGGTGTTGCTGAAGGTGGTGTTGACGCACTTAAAGAAGAAGTGAAGAAGAACATGGAACGTGAGCTTAGCCAAGCGGTTAAAGCAAACGTAAAAGATCAAGCGATCAAAGGCCTTCTTGACACTAACGAAGTTGAAGTGCCTAAAGCACTAGTTGATCAAGAAATCGACGCACTTCGTCAACAGGCTGCACAGCGTTTTGGCGGCAACGCGCAAAACATGCCTGAGCTACCAGCTGAGCTTTTCCATGAGCAAGCTGTTACTCGCGTAAAAACTGGCTTGCTTTTAGGTGAAGTAATCAAAGCGAATGACATCAAAGCTGACGATGCAAAGGTTGAAGAATTAATCGAGACTGTTGCTTCTGCATACGAAGATCCAAGTGAAGTAGTTTCATACTACAARACAAACGATCAACTTATGCAGCAGATGCGTAACGTAGCAATGGAAGAGCTTGCTGTTGAAGCTGTACTTGCAGCTGCAACTGTTTCTGATGTTGAAAAATCATTCGATGACATCATGAACCCACAGGCTGCTCAATAAGTCTTTGAAGAAATCATTGACTTCCAGCTAAGCTGAAGTTTAAATGGCTCGAGTTACTCGGTGAGAGAATTCGGGCCATTTTTGTTTTTACACCTTGATATTGAAGCATAAAGTACTTATATCTTGAGGCATGGCTTATTTTATTAGCTATACTTGATGGTATAAGACAAAATGTGCTTATCACAACGAGCTGTTAGAAATGCTCGTTCTATTTCGCTCAAAAAAGTATTAGCCTAAAACCGAATGACAGAATGTCTCTTGAGTCGCAAGCGATTTAAGTTACCTATTACAATAAGGCAACAAATTCTGTGCTAGTAAGGAATAAAAAACATGAATGATGGTATGATCGATCCAATCAATGCGTTAGTACCTATGGTCGTGGAGCAAACGGCTAAAGGCGAGCGTTCTTATGACATTTACTCTAGACTACTTAAAGACCGCATCATTTTTTTGACAGGTCAAGTAGAGGACCATATGGCCAACTTGATCGTGGCACAGATGTTGTTCTTGGAGTCGGAAAGCCCAGACAAAGATATTTTCTTGTATATCAATTCACCTGGTGGTTCCGTGACTGCTGGAATGTCTATCTACGATACAATGAACTTTATTAAGCCTGATGTTAGTACGGTTTGTGTTGGTCAGGCAGCGAGTATGGGAGCATTTTTGCTTTCAGGCGGCGCTAAAGGTAAACGTTATTGCTTGCCAAACTCTCGAGTGATGATCCACCAGCCTTTAGGTGGCTTCCAAGGTCAGGCATCAGATTTTGAAATTCATGCAAGAGAAATCTTGTCTATTAAAGAAAAGTTAAATCGTCTGATGGCTGATCATACTGGACAACCATACGATGTAGTTGCACGTGACACCGATAGAGATAATTTTATGACTGCCGACCAAGCCCTAGAATATGGCTTAATTGACGCGGTTCATTCACGTCGCGAACTGAAGTGATTAGTCGGTAATCAATGAGCACAAATCATTGGTTACTGCTATGCCAAAGCTTTTATTCTTTGGTATAGTTAAAAGAAATACGATGTTATCGACAGATAACAACAAAAGAATGAGGTAGCTGAATGTCAGACACTCCAACAGACGGCGATAAGAATAGCAAGCTGCTGTATTGCTCATTTTGCGGCAAGAGCCAGCATGAAGTTCGTAAGTTAATTGCCGGTCCATCTGTCTATATATGTGACGAGTGCGTTGAACTTTGTAACGATATTATCAGGGAAGAAATCAAAGATATTGCGCCTAAGCATGACGCGTCTGATAAATTACCTGTGCCAAAAGAGATCAGAAATCACCTTGATGATTATGTTATCGGTCAGGAACATGCGAAAAAAGTGCTGTCCGTTGCTGTATACAATCACTACAAGCGCTTACGCAACCAAGGTGGTAAGGGTGATGTAGAATTAGGTAAAAGTAATATCTTGCTAATTGGTCCAACAGGTAGTGGTAAAACACTATTGGCCGAGACGCTTGCAAGACTTCTTGATGTACCATTTACGATGGCAGATGCAACAACGTTAACTGAAGCTGGTTATGTTGGTGAAGATGTTGAGAACATCATTCAAAAGCTGCTACAAAAATGTGACTACGACGTAGAAAAGGCACAACGTGGCATTGTCTATATCGACGAAATCGATAAGATTTCAAGAAAATCAGACAATCCATCTATTACCCGTGATGTATCGGGTGAGGGTGTACAACAAGCATTACTTAAACTGATTGAAGGTACAGTTGCATCTGTTCCGCCTCAAGGTGGTCGAAAACATCCGCAACAAGAGTTTTTGCAAGTTGATACATCGAAAATCTTATTCATCTGCGGTGGTGCATTTGCTGGCCTTGATAAGGTGATTGAACAACGTAGTTCTAAAAATACAGGTATCGGTTTCGGTGCTGAAGTTAAGTCAAAAGACTCAGAGCGTTCACTGAGCGAAACATTTAAAGATGTTGAGCCTGAAGATTTGGTCAAATACGGTTTAATTCCTGAATTTATTGGTCGTTTACCGGTTGTTGCAACTTTGACCGAACTTGATGAAGATGCGCTTATTGAGATCTTAAACGAACCAAAAAATGCCTTAACAAAGCAATATGCAGCGTTGTTTAAGATGGAAGGCGTGGATCTTGAGTTCCGTGAAGACGCTTTGCGAGCGATTGCGCATAAAGCGATGGAGCGAAAGACTGGTGCACGAGGATTGCGCTCGATTGTTGAAGGCGTATTGCTCGACACTATGTATGAGTTACCTTCATTGGAAGAAGTCAGTAAAGTAGTTATTGACGAAACCGTTATCAAAGGAGAGTCAGATCCGATTATGATTTACGAAAACAATGGTAAAGAAAAAGCGGCATCTGAGTAGCTCAGGATTAAAGTATAAAGGAGCCTAGTGCTCCTTTTTACATCTAAGTTAGGAGCTAACAAAAAGTATAAGGTAAACTGCGAGGCTAGCTCATGGTTGGTAAGCTAAATCAGTATTTTCCCTCACCAGAGCTTATACCAATTATGCTTAATACTTGCTCAATTTGAAGGCGTAAATCTGACGCTAACTGCGCTAAACATCTTCTATGTAGAACAAATAAATGGAGAGTTTTCGCTTAGTAATAGACAGAGTTTTCTCGCCTCAAAATAGTAAGCTTAATTATGCGAATAGGTATTGCCCCAATATGATACCAGTTGAACTAAAAACCCTGAGCTTTGGATAACTCATACTTTTCTGGAAACCGGCAAGGGCAACGCTATCCCTGAAACGTTTTGGCTAGATAAGAGAGTAATTCAATGTTATTGAGAAGCAATGAGTTAGCTAAATACTTGTTCAACCCTCAGGGCTAACAAACCGTTTATTTTTTTAAGTGGAAAAGTCGCTTCTAGACATACGACGCTATGAAAGAAGTCGATATAGTCCCTTATCGTTGCAAATAAGCTGGAGCATTAGTTTACTGATATTTGATTGCTTTATGCCTTAAATTGATCCCTAGTTGATGTGGATTACTATAAACTATTGAACTTTATCTGCGTTATCCCCATATAGCTCAGTATTCCCAAAATTAATTTAAGTGCGAAGAGAACATAATGACGCTTGAAAGAACGGATCGAGTAGAAATTCCTGTGTTAGCGCTGCGCGACGTAGTCGTGTATCCGCACATGGTGATCCCGCTGTTTGTAGGTCGAGAAAAATCAATAAAATGCCTAGAAGCAGCGATGGACAACGACAAGCAAATCTTTTTGGTTGCGCAAAAAGACGCTTCAGTTGATGACCCTAGCACTGATGATGTCTACCAAACAGGCACTATTGCGACGGTGTTACAACTATTAAAACTGCCTGATGGTACGGTAAAAGTACTTGTTGAAGGCACGCAGCGCGCCAAAATAGACGAATTTTTAGTTACAGACGAATATTTCTTAGCGCAAGCACAGTACATCCTTTCACAGGATGCTGATGAGCAAGAGCAAGATATATTAGTGCGTAGTGCAATTAGCCAGTTTGAAGGCTATGTAAAGCTTAATAAGAAAATTCCACCTGAAGTACTGACGTCAGTTTCAGGTATTGATGAGGCCGCACGCCTTGCTGATACAATGGCTGCGCATATGCCAATTAAAGTGCCTGAAAAGCAAAAGGTACTGGAAATTCATGATGTAACAGAACGTCTTGAGTACTTGATGGCGCTGATGGAAGGTGAGATCGATTTACTTCAAGTAGAAAAGAAAATCCGTTCTCGCGTGAAAAAGCAAATGGAGAAGTCACAACGTGAGTATTATCTGAATGAGCAAATGAAAGCAATTCAGAAAGAACTTGGTGAGTTAGACGACGTACCAGATGAATTTGAAGCGCTGAAAAAACGCATTAGCGAAGCAAAAATGCCGCAAGAAGCGGAAGAAAAAGCACTGGCGGAGCTGAACAAACTGAAGATGATGTCACCGATGTCTGCAGAAGCGACTGTGGTGCGTTCTTACATAGAGACGATGATAAATGTCCCATGGAAAAAACGCTCTAAGGTGAAAAAGGACTTAGCAGGTGCGCAAAAGATTCTAGACTCAGACCATTATGGCTTAGAAAAAGTAAAAGATCGCATTATCGAGTACCTTGCCGTACAACAACGCACCAATAAGCTCAAAGGCCCTATCCTGTGCCTAGTTGGCCCTCCTGGAGTTGGTAAAACCAGTTTAGGCCAATCTATCGCGCGTTCTACAGGTCGTAAGTATGTGCGTATGGCGCTCGGTGGCGTGCGCGACGAGGCTGAAATTCGTGGTCACAGAAGAACCTATATTGGCTCAATGCCGGGTAAGCTTATTCAAAGTATGTCGAAAGTTGGCGTGAAGAACCCGCTTTTCTTATTAGATGAAATCGACAAGATGTCATCGGACATGCGTGGCGACCCTGCATCTGCTCTATTAGAGGTGTTAGATCCTGAGCAAAATAGCAACTTTGCAGATCACTATTTAGAAGTAGACTACGATTTATCGGACGTGATGTTTGTTGCGACATCAAATAGCTTCAATATACCAGGCCCACTGCTTGATCGTATGGAAGTGATCCGTTTGTCGGGTTATACCGAAGATGAAAAGCTTAATATTGCGAAACAGCACTTAATTCCTAAACAGATCAAGCGTAATGGTCTGAAAGAATCTGAAATTAACATCGAAGACAGTGCGATTATTGGTATTATCCGGTATTACACTCGAGAGGCTGGGGTACGGAACCTAGAGCGCGAAGTTTCTAAACTCTGTCGCAAAGCGGTGAAAAACATTTTGCTAGACAAAGATGTAAAGCAAGTTGTGATTAACCAAACAAACCTAGAAGAATTTTTAGGTGTTCAGCGCCATGATTACGGTAAAGCTGAAGATGGTGATCGTGTTGGTCAAGTTACGGGTCTAGCGTGGACAGAAGTTGGTGGTGATCTATTAACCATTGAATGTGCTGCTGTGCCAGGCAAAGGCAAACTGACGTACACTGGCTCTTTGGGTGATGTGATGCAGGAATCTATTCAGGCTGCGATGACGGTGGTACGCAATCGTGCTGAAAAGCTTCGTATTAACGACGACTTTTATGAGAAGCGTGATATTCATGTGCATGTTCCTGAAGGCGCGACTCCTAAAGATGGACCAAGTGCGGGTATCGCCATGGTAACAGGCTTAGTGTCAAGTTTAACTGGCAACCCAGTGCGTGCAGATGTCGCGATGACCGGTGAAATCACATTACGTGGTGAAGTGCTGCCAATTGGTGGTTTAAAGGAAAAGTTACTTGCAGCGCATCGTGGTGGAATTAAACGAGTTTTAATACCGAAAAAGAACGAGCGTGACTTAAAAGAAATTCCTGAAAATGTCCTTGAAGGACTTGATATTCATGCTGTGTCTTGGATTGACGAAGTTCTATCATTAGCATTAGCGCAGCCAATAGACAGTTTTAGTGTAGAATCACAAAAAAACTAAGAAAAAAGCCAAAAAATTAAGTGAAAAGGCTTTTCAAATCTAAAAGGTGTGTTAAGTTAGGCACTGTATTCAAGCTTGGTGGTTCGCAAGCCCCGTAATCACTAGGCTTGAGAAAGATTTCGAGAATTAGAGAGTCGCTGTGATGTCTCTAAATGAATAGCAAAAGTTATCAGATAGAAGTAACTTTTGATAATAACTATGGAAGAGGATGATATTGTGAATAAATCTCAATTAATCGATCAAATCGCAGCTGATGCTGACATTTCTAAAGCGGCTGCTGGTCGTGCGCTAGATTCATTCATTGAGTCGGTAACCGGTGCACTTAAAGAAGGTGACTCTGTTGCACTTGTAGGTTTTGGTACTTTCTCAGTACGTGAGCGCGCTGCACGTTCTGGTCGTAACCCACAAACTGGTGAGACTATTCAAATCGCAGCAGCTAACATCCCATCTTTCAAAGCGGGTAAAGCGCTTAAAGACGCAGTAAACTAATTCATTTTGGATTAGGCGATGCAGAGTCGTCGCGAACTGCTTCAAGATAAAAGGCGTATCTGCTAAGATACGCTTTTTTTATACCACCTCAAACCTCGTGGCGGTGGTGTGATGCTAACCCAAATCTAGCAATACAAAGTGCTTATGTGCTTTGACTTAGATAAGAGAAACAATAAATGCTTGAAAAGATCAGAGAAGGCTCACAGGGCCCTGCGGCTAAAATCATATTAGGTTTAGTCATCTTATCTTTTGCGTTAGCAGGGATCGGTGGTTACCTAGGTCAAACCACTGAGCAACCTGTCGCAGAAGTCAATGGAATAAAGATCTCGCAGACAAAGTTCTCACGTGCTTACTCGAATGAGCGTGCACGTTTAGAGCAGCAGTTTGGTGAGTATTTTGCGCAAATAGCAGCAGATCCAAATTACATGGCACAAATCCGCCAAGGTGTTGTAGATCAATTAGTACAGCAAGAACTACAGTCACAACTGGCAAAGGAACTTGGTCTTCGAGTGAGTGATGAGCAGGTAAAAAAAGCGATTGTTGAGATGCCTTACTTCCAAATCGGTGGTGAGTTTAGCAATGACCGTTACCTCCAAGTTATTCGCCAGATGAATTTTCAACCTGACAGCTTCCGTGAGTATTTACGCGATGAAATGACACGAGCACAACTTATCTCTGCGGTAGCTGGCAGTGACTTTGTATTAGAAAATGAATTACAACATTCTCTTGCGTTACAGCAGCAAACCCGTGCAATCGATTATGCCGTCTTAAGTAAAGATTTAGTAAAAGATGAAGTCTCAGTTTCACCAGAAGAGGTTCAGAGCTACTATGATCTAAATCAGAATCAGTTCCAAGCACCAGAGTTGGTGGCTGTGAACTATATTGAGTTGAAAGCAGAAGATTTAGAGCCTGCTGAGCCGGTTACTGAAGAGGCCGTTAAAACATATTATGAAGAACAAAAGAACCAGTATCTAGAGCCTGAAAGGCGTCGCGTTTCACACATTTTAGTAGACTTGGGTGAAGATGCTGCAGCTGCAAAAGAAAAAGCAGACATGCTGCTAGCGGAGCTAAATAGCGGTGCTGATTTTGCAACTCTTGCAGAAGAAAAATCAGATGATATTGTCAGTGCAGAACTAGGTGGTGATTTAGACTGGATTGAACGAGAGATGATGGATCCTGCATTTGAAGACGCAGCGTTTTCGCTTGCAGCAGTAGGTGATGTATCAGAGGTGGTTGAGTCTGAGTTTGGTTATCACATCATTAAGCTGACTGATATTCTACGTCAACAGGCCCAATCTTTTGATGATGTTAAAGATGAGTTGCGTGCTGAGCTTGAAAAAGCAGCTAAAATAGATGCTTTCTACCAAAAACAAACTCAGGTTGCTGAATTGGCCTTTGAAATGGCGGACTCCCTTCAAGATGCAGCAGAAGTTGCTGGCGTAGAAGTTAAGTCTACCGAGTTAGTAAGCCGTAATGCGCTTCCTGAGCCATTAAACATGCCAGCTATAAATAATACTATTTTTACTCCTGAATTAATCGAAGACAGAGTGAATTCAGAAGTTTTAGAGGTTGCGCCAGAACATATTGTCGTAGTACGTGTTTCGGATCATAAAGCTGCGGCCACTAAACCGCTAGAAGAAGTCAGTGAGCAAATTCAAGCACAGCTAGTTGCTGAGAAAGCATCAAGCTTGATTACTGAGAAAGCTCAATCACTGTTTGAGCAATTGCAAAATGGCACGACACTGGCAGACATTGCCAAAGCACAAAACATTGAGGTTAAAAGTGTCAATGAGCTGCAGCGTAGAAGCTATGATGTTCCTCCTGCGATAGCAACTGAAGCATTTAAACTACCTCAACCTGGTGTTGCGCAATCTTACCCTGCGTTGGTTGAATTAGGAAATGGTGACGCTGCATTTGTGGTGCTTAAATCAGTAACCACTCCAGACGTGGATGGACAGATAGATCCGCAGCAGAAACAATCAATCACTTCCTCATTTGCTAATAAAAATTATTTAGAACTRCTGGCAGCACTTGAAGCTAAAGCCGAAGTAATTAGGCCTCAGCTACAATTAGCTGAGCAGCAATAGCAACTCAATAATGAAAAAAGCGCCGCGTTGGCGCTTTTTTTATGCGTATATAAATGTGATCTAACGGAGCGTCTTATTAATTCTAGAAAGCAAAGCTGATACAAAGTACATTTATATTAATTAATATTAATACTTGCTCAATTTGAAGGAGTAAATCTGACGCTAGCAGCGTTAAAAATTTCTCATTTAGAACAACTAAATAGCAAAATTTTTGCCTTGCCTATATGGATGTAGGTACCTTAGCGATAGCAGGACGCGGTAGCGGAGTTATCGACAAGATTTTCTCGCTTCAAAATAGACCACTTAATTAAGATAATTAGTACAAGTTATATTATCTCTTGTCCCTGTATTGACTTTTTTTCAGTTCCCAATATAATTCCTAACTTTTGTATTTTATTAGGGACTTAAAATGAAAATCCGAATTAGTACTCTCGTCTTAGCCTTATTATTGTCCGGCTGTGGTGGTGGTAGCGACAAAGCGGAAAATTCCAATGGAAATAGCAATGTCGATAACAATGGTGCCGAGAAATTAAAGCTAACGTCTACTAAAAAGATTTTAAACGCTCAGGGAAGCCCAGAATCTAAAGAAACCAGTCAACAAGACTTTGAAAGTGCTGGTTTCACTTGTGTAAATTCTACAAACTTAGATGCAATTAAAGATTACCTGTCATCTACAAAAGAAAAACTATCTAAAGAACAATTAGATGAGAGGTTATGCAGTGTAGCTGATTTATATGGACTCAAAAGCAAAAATGAGTTGACTGCTGAACTCATGCAAAAAGCGGGTATCACAGGTTTGCTCAAAGATGATGGAGAAGTAAACCATTGGGCCGTAGATGAAGTGAAATTAGCTATTATCGATGAAGAGTTCAAATATACAAAACTGCAGAAACTAGTTGATCAATTTCATTATAATCAAGAATATGTCTGGCCAAAACAAATCAATTTGTCATTCGATGATGGTGGGGCATTACCAACCTTATATAACCACTTATGGTTGTTTTCAAAATACGATGCCAAGTTCACCTTTTATGCAAGTTTTTATGATGATCTAGACAAAGCTAAAATTGTCGAGTTAGTGAAAAGCGGACATGAAATTGGGCACCACGGTACGAAGCACCTCAACGCCGAGTTGTATTCAGCTGAACACGGTATCGATAAGTGGTTCCAAGAAGATGTATACTCGCAACTTGTGAAGATGAAAGCTGACGGGTTCAATATAACTTCATTTGCTTATCCTTACGGAGCACATTCACTAGCAACAGATAACCTGTTAAATAACCATTTTTCTCATATTAGAAAGTTTGCTGCCTGGGAAAATCTACATTACAAAGGGGAGCGAAGTGATGGTGTATTTACGTATGGCTTGTCAATTGACTCTCATATGTTTGACTTTGAGAAAGTAAAAAATGCTATTGATAACCTAAAAGGGGGAGAAACGCTTTATTTAGCTTCTCATGCGATTGGTGTACAAGGTGACGTTTGGTTCATTACAGCAGAAAACTTAGAGAAAGTACTAGCGTATGCGAAGTCTAAAAATCTTCAGTTTTGTAAGACTTCAGAGTGCCTAAACTTTAAAAACACGGAAAAGTCTGTAACGACAGATGAGTTAATAGAAACCATTATTGCGTCACAGGGCTCTGAAAAAGCATTGTCCCTACCCAAAAGCACTTTTGCCAGTGCTGGTTTTTCTTGTGTAAATGAAACAAATCTCAATGCTGTGCAAGAGTACTTAAAAACATCAAAAAGTGCATTTACAGCGCCAGATTTAAAAATAAAAATATGTAACGTCACAGAGTTATTCGAGGTTACAGATAAGTCTCGTTTAACAATCGAACAATTAGTTCAGGTTGGAATAACTGGATTGAATACTGAAGATAAAGCTATTAATAGATGGGCTTTTGATGAAGTTATCGCAAACCTACCAGATGCTCCAGTATCTTTTAGCAAGGTTCAGCAGTTGGTTGACGAGTTTCATTATAATCAAAAGTATGTTTGGCCAAAGCAGATAAATATATCGTTTGATGATGGTGGGGCTTTGCCGACTCTATATAATCACCTTTGGTTATTTGATAAATACGATGCAACCTTCACTTTTTATGCGAGCTTTTACCATGACCTTAATAAAAATCAGATGCATAAATTAGTAGCGCGAGGACATGAAATCGGCCATCACGGAACAAGGCATGTGAATGCAGAGTTATATTCGGCTAAGTATGGTGTTGAGCAGTGGCTCGAAGATGATGTGCTTTCGCAGCTACGATTGATGGAGCAAGATGGGTTTGATGTTAAGTCATTTGCCTATCCATATGGTGCTCATTCCTTAGCGACTGACATCGAGCTAAAAAAACATTTTAAGCATATTCGAAAGTTTGCTGCATGGGAAGGGTTGGAATATAAAGGAGAGCGCAGTGATGGTATATATACCTATGGCCTATCCGTAGACTCTCATATGTATGATATTGACAAGGTTAAGGCTGCTATTGATAAACTTCGTGGTGGGGAAACATTGTACTTGGCTTCACATGCTATTGGTGTTCAAGGTGATATATGGTATATCACAGCTGAAAATCTAGAATCTATACTCGCATACGCTAGTGAAAAAGGGTTAAAGTTTTGTCACACCAGTGAATGTATGAACTTTAAAGCGTCATCCAATTAATTTTTCGCCTTCATTGGCTCTGATACCATATTATCTTAATGAAGCTTGCTCATTTGAGGCGAGAAAACCTTGTCGATAGCTCTGCTGCCGCATCCTGCTATCGTCAAGGTGCCTGCCTTCGTATAGGCAAGGCAAGGCAAGGCAAAAAATTTAATGTAATTAGATCGGATTTACTCTTTCAAATTGAGTAAATATTAAGACTATGCGGTGTTATATAGCAATTGGTTTAGCTTAGGGTTTTATCTAAGGCCAGGATCCACCATTACACATTGGTATTGATAGTGGATCCAGCCTAATATATTAATTCACTAGGCTGAGAGGAGTTTTTGCATCGTTTTAGACTTAGGTGTACTAAATACACTCTCGGTTTCACCATATTCAACTACTTTACCGCGATTTAATACTAGTATCTCATCGCTCATATGACGCACTAAGCTCAAATGATGGGTAATAAGGACATAAGCTAAACCTGTTGCGGCTTGCAGTTCAAGTAGAAGGTTAACGGTTTGCGCTCGGACCGATGGATCAAGAGATGATAACGCTTCATCTAATACCAATACTTTTGGGTCTAGTATTAACGCTCTTGCTAATGCTACGCGCTGTAATTGCCCGCCACTAAACATGTGAGGGTAGTAGTCAATGTGTTCACCAAGCAAGCCGACTCGACTTAACGTTACCCTAATTTTCTTATACCTTTGATCCTCGGTAAGTTCAGTATTATATTGCAAGCAGTCATCAAGCATGTCGCCGATTGTAAGTCCTGGATTCAACGAACGGGTAGGGTCTTGGAAGATAAGGCGAATAGTGCGGCAATCATGTTCTCGTACGCCACTGTCTTCGACTATTTGCCCATTGAGTAGTATTTGCCCTGAGTCTGCAATATCGGCACCCGCAAGCACTTTTGCTAGGGTACTTTTACCTGAGCCTGTTTCTCCGATAATTGCCAATGTTTGTCCGGGTGCCAATGCAAATGAAACGTCCCTGAGCACTTTCATAGAGTGGCGCTTAAACAGACCTTGGCGCGAAACATAAGATTTATTGAGAGATTGTACTTTTAAGACGGGCTGCATTTTTGCTTCACCTTAATGAGTGGAAAGTGGCAGGCATAACTGTGGCCGTGAGAGCGACTTTGTCTTGGTGTTACCACACACTCTTTTTGTGCTTGTGGGCATCTAGGTCCCAATCGACATCCAATTGGTAGGTGTTGTAAAGGTGGAATAGTGCCTTTCAGCGCATAAAATGGTTCTTTATGACCGAGCCCTTGACCAAAATCAGGCAAGCTTTTTACCAGTGCTTGCGTATATGGATGCAGTGGTTGCTTAAAGATAGCACGGGTAGGGCCTGCCTCTACCATCTGGCCACAATACAGCACGTGCATAGCATGTGACCAGTCAGATATCTCCTCTAGCTCGTGAGAAATCATTAAAATTGACATGTTTTTGAGCTGATTTAAAGCTTTTAATAGCCTAAATACTTGCGCTCGGGCTGTGCTTTCAAGTGCTGTTGTAGGCTCGTCAGCAATCAGTAATTTTGGACTCCTCGCAATTGCCATGGCTATCATTATTTTCTGACACATTCCCTCAGACAGTTCATGCGGGTAACTACTACAAATCTTTTTATCGTCTCTAATACCTGCTTTATGTAACAAAGCGCGTACCTTTTCTTTGCGAGCTTTGCGACGACCGAAAAAGCCGCCTTTAAGTGCGCTGTCAGGAATAGATTCAGCGATTTGATCAAAAATGCTCACCAGAGGGTCTAGGCTTCGACTTGGTTCCTGATAAATCATCGCGATATCTTGGCTCACAAGTTTACGGCGCTTTTCCGGTGAAAGTCGCATTAAGTCGACACCTCGCCAGTGCATTCTGTCAGCAGTTACTGTCCAACGTTGATTAAGCACACCCACAATGGCCTTAGCAATTAAGCTTTTACCCGAGCCGGACTCTCCGACTAGCGCATGTACTTCGCCTTCTTTTAGGCTCAGATTGACCTTATCAACCGCTCTAATAACGCCATCTTCGGTACGAAGTTCAATAGTGAGGTTCTTAATGTCTAACAATTGCATTAATCGGCCTTCCGATTTTTTAAAGCTTCACGTAAACCATCGCCAACAAGGTTGGTGGATAATACTGCGATGAATAAAAGAACGCCTGGCAGTCCTACGGTCCACGGTGCGAGATATATCAAACTCAAATTCTCTTGAAGGATAGCTCCCCACTCAGTGGAGGGAGGCTGAGCGCCTAATTTTAAAAAGCCCAAAGCTGCAATATCCAGTATCGCAGTCGACAGCGCCATGGTAAATATTACCACAATATGCTCATAGATATTAGGTAATATGCCACGAACCAGCAACCTCCAACGGTTTGCACCATCCAGTTTAAAGGCGATAATGTAGTCTTTACCAAGCTCAGCCACCACAAGATTTCGAATCGAATGAATATATTGCGGAAGCAATGCAAAGATAATTGCCCATACGGTATTCATAAGGCCCGGACCCAGAATAGCGATAATGATAATCGCCAATAATAGGGATGGGATCGCGAGAGTGATGTCAAGCAAATGGTTTAATAGACTAGATTTTAGTCCTCGACTGGCTCCTGCGAGTGTACCGAGCACTACGCCAAGCGCTGTTGTCACGAGTGCTGCGATAATTGACAGACCGAATGTATAGGTCGCGCCATTCATCAGTCGCGATAGAATATCTCTACCAAGGTCATCAGTTCCGAGAATAAATCGTACATCACCGTCATCATGCCAAGACGGAGGAAGGAGCAAGGCATCTGCATGTTGTTGATTGACGCCGTATGGCGCGATTAAAGGTGCAGTTAGTGCCAAAACTGTCAGAGCCAAAAATAACCAAAGGCCTACTAACGCAACATGGTTTGAGCGAAATTTTCGCCAAAGCCTGAATAATGGAGAGCGATTAGACTCCTCAGTAAACAAACTAAATTTTGCCATGCGCTTGATTCCTTGCGATAGGGTCGAGTAAAGAGTGAACAAGGTCTGACATCATGTTGGCAATAATGACAAAAAAGGATACAGCCAATAAGCCCCCTTGTATCGCTGGATAATCACGTTGATAGATGCTCTCGATGAGCCAGCGACCAAGACCAGGCCAAGAAAATATGACTTCTGTTATCATGGCTAATGTAATCAGTGTACTAAATTGCAGGCCAATTTGCTTGATCACAGGCAGTAGGGCATTTCTAAGTGCATGGTGAAGGATAAGCTGACTGCGATTTAGACCCTTAGCTCGGGCAGTCTTGATATAATTTTGATCAAGTACATCTAACATTGAATCGCGGGTAAAACGAATAAGTACGGTCGTTGGGTACATAGCCAGTACGGTGGTTGGAAGTGCTAAATGATGAATTGCATCCCAAAACGCGGCTCCACCGTATGGAAAGTCCTCTAAATAAATATCGATAAGAATAAAGTGTGTGACTGGCTGTATTTCATATAACAGGCCAATGCGCCCAGACATGGGAAATAAACCTAAGCCAAGGCAAAATACCATAATTAAGAGCAACGCAAGCCAGAATACGGGGATAGAGAAGCCCATTAAGCTTAGGGAATTAATCATCTTGTCAGGCCATTTTTTATGGTATGCACTGGCAATAACACCACTAGGCACACCAATTATTACAGCGACAGTTAATGCGTACAAGCATAACTCTAAAGTTGCAGGGAACAATAACTTAACATGGCCAAGTACAGGCTGGCCTGAAGAGAGTGACAACCCCCAGTCACCTTCAAACATCCGTACCATAAAGGCACCATATTGAACAATAATATTATCTTCGATTCGGTACTTTTCGACCAGGGCCTGTGTTTGGGCATAGCTTGAGTTCACCTCACCACTGAAGTTAGTAATTAGCTCCCCTGGAAACAAGTAATTGAGTGAAAAGGTGAACACTGTTAGGGTAAAGAGCATAAAGCACAGGAGACTAATACGCCTGTAAGCATATTTTGCAAACATCTTAGTCTCTCCTTGCCTTTGCTAGAGAAATACCACCAAAAGGCCGCAAAGAAACCCCCTCAATATCAGAGCTAGTCGCTTGAAAACGCAAACCATGGGCAATGGGAACCAAAGGCAGCTGCTCAACCACCATCTTTTGTGCTTGTCGGTAGTAATGCTTACGTGCTTCCATGTCATTGGTATCGAGGGCTTGTGTCAATAATAAGTCGAACTCTGGATTGCACCAATTTGCAGGATTTTTGCCGCTGAATGTAGCTGTGCAGCTTAACAGCGGACTGAAAAAGTTATCAGGGTCGGGAGTATCTGCCGCCCAACCTAACAGCACGCTGTCGTGCTCGTGACGACCAACACGTTCAATAAACGTATTCCATTCATATTCAACAATTCTCGCCGTCACTCCAATGTCTCTCAAGTCTCGTTGGATCAGCTCAGCCATTTTGCGAGCATTAGGATTATAAATTCTCGACACAGGCATTGCCCATAGAGTCATCGTGAAGCCATCTTCGAACCCAGCTTGCTTTAAATATGCTTTTGCAATTTGTGGGTCGTATGAAGGCATGTTTGCTTGTGCTTGAAACGCCCATGACGAAGGGGGGAGGATTGAACGAGCGATAATTCCATTATTGTAAAACACAGCTTGCATGATTTTCTCAAAATCAATGCTATGAGCTAATGCTTTTCGTACTAGTGGGTCGTTAAATGGCGGTTTTTCTGTATTGAAAGCCCAGTACCCAATATTGAGATTGGCGGCTTTTTCAACATCGATGTCTTTGCGTTGTTCAAGTACCGTGAGTTGTGTTGCGCTCGGATGAGCGGTGATATCACACTCTTTGGTAAGCATTTTTGCAATTCTACTCGTACCGTTGGTTGTAATATCATAAACCAACTGCTTCATGTACACAGGATGTTTCCAGTATTGTTCATTCCGGTAGTAGCGAATTAAGTTATCGCGCATAAACTCACGGTATTTATATGGGCCTGTGCCGATAGGTTTTTGATCGAAATCTTGTTTGCGTTCCAAAGAGATCAGTTGATCTGCGTATTCTTTAGACAAAATAACGGCAAAATCAGTAGCAATATTCGATAAGAAGCTACTTTCGGCATTAAACAAGTCAAAGCGTACTGTGTAGTCATCCACTTTTTTTACTTGGCGAATAAGTTGATCTAGTCCAATACTCTGAAAATAGGGGTAGTTTGCATCACCAATAAAATGGTAAGGATTGTATACGTCAAATAGGCGATTAAATGAAAACACGACATCATCTGCGTTCATTGTTCGCGTGGGAGTAAAATACAAAGTGTCGTGAAAGTGAACATCATCTCTTAGCGTAAACGTAAATGACTTTCCGTCTGCGCTCACCTGCCAAGACTTAGCAAGCTCTGGTAAAAACTCCCCTGTGTTTGGGTCGATACTGATCAGAGTATCAAAAAGCTGATTGGCAATAATATCTATCGTCGACCCTGTTGTGGTCACTTGCGGATTAAATGACACAGGGTTTGCTTCTGCACAATATACCAAGCCTTGCGACTTATCATTCACTTTATTTGGTGTCTGGTCTGTACAGCCAAATAGCGCAGTACACAACACACCAAAAAACCATATACGCACCACTAGGCCTCTTGTTTTTGGTTTTGATCCAACAGGTTGTATTTTTTCAAATACCCTCTAAGTTGATGATACGTCAAACCGAGGTTTTGTGCAGTTTTCTTTTGATTAAATTGACTAAATTCAAGTGCTTTTTGCAACATTGTGATTTCATACTCATTAGAGAGTGATTTTAAATCACAAGGAAAAGTGAAATTCAGCTCGTGCTCCACAGTCTGCTTAACAAGCGGCTCTGCTACCACAGTCGATTCTAAAGGTTGACTTTGAGGGATGGTAGACTGAGTAGAAGGTGCCTTAATGCGTTGACTCGGTCTAAAGGGGCTTGCAAATGGGTCGAATATAATGTCATGCACCGGTATCTGGTCGTTACCATGGCGGTACAGGCTGCGCTCGATTACATTTTTAAGTTCGCGAATATTACCAGGCCATGGATAGTCCAACAGTTTTTCAATTGCTTTTCTAGTAAAGCCACTGAATAATTCCCAGCCCAAATCCCGCGCCATATTAATTGCAAAATGTTCAGCAAGTAACAGGATATCTTCTTTTCTGGCTCTTAATGGAGGTAGTGTTATTACATCAAAGGCTAGGCGGTCAAGTAAGTCGTGTCTAAACTCTCCCGCATCTGCAAGTGTTGGCAAATCTTCATTGGTTGCACATACTAATCTAGTATCGACTTTTACCGTTTGTTTACCACCTACGCGCTCAAATTCACCATATTCGATAACGCGAAGCAGCTTTTCTTGCACCATAGCGGAGGTATTAGCAAGCTCATCTAAAAATAAGGTACCACCATTAGCTCGTTCGAAGCGGCCTTCATGGCGTTTGCTTGCACCGGTAAAAGCACCACTTTCATGGCCAAATAATTCACTTTCTAAGAGGTTTTCGTTTAGCGCTGCACAGTTAAGTTTGACGTATTCTTGGTCCCAACGCTCAGAAAGATAGTGCAGGCGAGCCGCAATTAACTCTTTACCTGTACCGCGCTCACCGATAATTAATACTGGTTTCTCTAACGGGGCTAACTGAGATACCTTATCTAACACCGCTAAAAAGCTGTCGGATTGGCCTAATAGATTATCCTGTTGACGGAAACGGCTCATATTGCCTAACTCTTAGTTATTTTTGCTAATAACTAGTGTATTTCAAAAAACAGGATAACTAAAGGACTTTTAAAAATAAAATAACCACATGATTTTATTGTATTTTTAAATCTGATAAAGTTGGCAAGCTATTTGATACATAGTTAGTAAGCAATTTAGCTATTAACCAAAGAGGTAACCACTATGGGAATTTTTTCTCGTTTTGCAGACATAGTGAATTCTAATATTAATGCGATTTTGGATAAAGCAGAAGATCCGGAAAAAATGGTTCGCCTGATCATCCAAGAAATGGAAGATACACTAGTTGAAGTAAGATCGACCTCAGCAAAAACTTTAGCTGAGAAAAAGGAGTTAACACGCCGTCTTGATCAGCTCAAAGCACAAGTAGATGATTGGCAAACTAAAGCCGAACTTGCACTGAGCAAAGAGCGTGAAGATTTAGCGCGTGCCGCTTTACTTGAGAAGCAAAAGTCTGCAGAGGATGTGGCTGCCCTTGAAAAAGAGTTAGCACATGTCGATACGCACATTGAAAAGCTGCAACAGGAAGTGAGTACACTTCAAGATAAGTTAGCGGATGCTAAAGCGCGTCAAAAGGCGATTGTACTGCGCCAACGTTCAGCTGAATCTCGTTTAGAGGTGAAAAAAGCACTAGACAGCAGTAAAGTAGATGATGCCTTGAATCGCTTTGAGCGTTATGAGAGCAAAATCGATGGTCTAGAGTCACAAATTGAGTCTTATGATCTTGGTAAAAAATCTCTTGCAGATGAGATAGCCGATTTACAAAAGAACGAAAAAATCGATGATGAGCTTGAGCAGCTGAAAAAGAAAATGGCTGAAAAGTGAAAATAGCTGCACCTACTATTAGGTAGGTGCCAACCAACTACAATAATAACAGCCAAGTTGAAGGCAGGAGAGAATTATGTTTGATGCAGAAGTTTTAATGGCTCCGCTGATTATTTTTATGATCATTGTGGCACCGCTTTGGTTGATTTTACATTACCGTAGTAAAAAGCAGGTCAGTCAAGGGTTGAGTGAGCATGAACATCGTCAATTGATAGAGCTGGCTAACAAGGCGGAGAAAATGGCAGAGCGTGTTGAAACGCTGGAAGCTCTACTTGATCAAGAGTCGCCACAATGGAGACGCAAGCTATGAGTAGATCAAAGCGAGAACTATATCGTGATCCGAGTCGCGGAAAGGTAGCCGGAGTATGCGCAGGGCTTAGTGACTACTTTAATATGGAGTTGTGGCTTGTTCGGATTTTATTCATCACAGCTGTGCTACTCTCTGGTGGTCCATTATTTATCGTCGTGTATGTGGCTTGCTGGTTTATTTTAGATAAGCGTGAAATGATGCCAAATCGTTCACCTGATGCGAAAGATGAAGATAAAGTATCAGTGAAGTTTAAGGTATGGCAAAAAGGTGAACCGCCAAGACAGGCACTTTATGACCTGAAAGACAGACTATCACGACTTGATGGCCGCATTCAGAATATGGAACGCTATGTAACTTCCCCTGAATTTACGGTTAGCAGAGAAATCGACAAGCTTTAAGGCGGTTTTAGCCGCCTTGGCATTTTCTAAAGGGGCAATTTTCTATTTATGACTACGTCACGCTTTCGTACCCCATCTTCCCTAGATAAGCTAAAACAACAAGCCAAAAAAACGCTTCACCGTTCTTTTGATAAGCATATCAAACTTGCAGTGACTGGATTCAGCGGCAGTGGTAAAACCGCATTTATTACGGCACTTATTAAACATCTCACAACCCAAACCAGCACAGATAATTTACCTTTCTTAGATGTGGTGAGTGAGGGTCGTCTTGTGGCATGTCGTCCTGAGCCACAAAAAGCGCTAGCAGTACCTACTTTTGATTATCAGCAAGCCATAAGCTGTTTACTGGAAGAATTGCCAACGTGGCCTGCATCAACTAAGCGCATCAATACTTTAACACTGGCGTTTAGGTATCATAGTGAGCGTGGTCTGAAACAGCATTTAGCGCAAACTCATACCCTGTATCTTGAGTTATATGACTACCCAGGTGAGTGGCTAATGGACTTACCGCTGTTAAAAATGACTTTTTCCGAATGGTGTGAGCAGCAGTTTGCGCTACTAAAAAAACCAAAATACCAGCCATTTGCACAAGCATTTTTACAGCAAGTTGAGCAGTTTGATAGTACGCAAGCGGTGGATGAGAATAAGCTAAAAACGCTTGCACAAAGTTACCATGCGCTTTTAGCACAGTTGCAGCGAGACACCCGTTTATCTAATTTGCAACCGGGTAGGGCGTTGATCCCAGGTGATCTTGAGGGGGCACCCATACTGCTGTTTTTCCCAGTACAAAGCCACCCAAATGAGATTACCGAGCATTCACAATATCAACAGCTTGTTGAGCGTTTTGAAGCCTACAAAAAGCAAGTGGTCGCGCCATTTTACAAAGATTATTTTTGCCAGTTTGACCGCCAAGTTGTATTAGTTGACTTACTGGGGAGTCTAAGTGATGGTTATGACACACTGAAAGAGCAAGAAGTTGCGTTAAAGCAGATCTTAGCCATGTTTTCTCATGGTAAAAGCGGTTTGTTATCTCGCTTATTTAATCCAAAAATAGACAAAGTCCTATTTGCTGCCAATAAGTGTGATGGCGTTTTGAACGAGCAGCAATCTAATTTAACAAGGTTGTTAAATGAAATGCTGGTGGACAGTGCCAATGAGCTTCGCTTCAATGGGGTAACGGTTGATACCATGTCGCTTTCTTCGGTGAGAAGTGTTGAGTCTAGAGCGGTGAAGGAGGGGGGACAACATGTGCAATGTATTTATGGTAAGCCGGTCGGCGAGCAGCAGTTTATCAATTATGTGCCACCGACACCGCCAGACCATATCCCAAAAGCAAATGCTTGGCCTCAAGGGGGCTTTGAGTTCATAGCGTTTGAACCCCTGCCTGCTAAGCACGGAAATTTATCGCATATTAGGCTTGATCATGCTTTACAGTTCTTAATTGGAGATAAGTTAAGATGACCGATCAAACAAAACCCTATCAAGGTTCGGGTAGGCGCTTAAATATCGACACGCAAAGCCAAGATGAATCTCAGCATTTGGGTGGTGAAGGCAAAGTCCTTGACAATGAACTGCTGGTAACTAGTAGCTTTGAGACAGTGCCTGAGCCGGAACTGCCCAAAATTGAACGCATCTACGAGTCGCCTTGGAGGTTTGGGTTTAGGCAGTGTTTTTTTCTGGCGTTATTAGTACTTATTATTGTGGAAGCGGCACTGACTTTGATTGAGAGCTATGAGCAAAATATTCTACTATTTGCGCTTTACACCACCGTGTTGTCTCTTGGTTTACTCGCACTATTCAAGTTCTTATTTTCGGAAGTCGTCGCACTTAGCAAACTCAAACAACATCAGCAAATTAAGCATGATGCGCAGCGTTTGTTACAAAGTGACCAGATCGGTGAAGCAAGAGCGTGGCTCACACCCTTGTTAAAAGTGCATCCAGAGCAAAAGGTTACGGCTTTTGAAGAGGCATTACAATCCCATCATACAGACAAAGAAATCATCACTTTATATGAAAAAACCTTGCTGCGGGAGCAAGATGCTGAAGCTAAAAGACTAATTCAAGAGCATGCAACAACATCAGCACTCTTAGTTGCTCTAAGTCCACTTGCGCTTGTGGACATGTTGGCGGTGCTTTGGCGTGGAGTCGTGCTGGTAGAAAAGGTCAGCAAGCACTATGGTATTCGATTGGCTTATCGTAGTCGCATTACATTATACAAAATGCTGCTCAAGCAAATGGTGTTTGTTGGCGCGAGTGAACTGGTAAGCGACCTTGCTGCAACCAGTGTAGGCGCAGAATTACTTGGTAAGCTCTCTACTCGTTCAGCACAAGGGCTAAGCGCAGGGATATTTACTGCTCGACTAGGGTATAAGGCAATGGAGCTTTGTCGTCCGTTACCACGTTTGGAGCACAAACAAAGCCTGTTGAAAAGTGCGATTAGCTCAGTTGTTGATGTGCTACTAAGACGTAGTAAAAAAGATTAAACGGCAACAATTTTATACACCTCTTTAAGTAAAACTGGCTAGTCACAACCAGTGAACTAGCCATCTCCCCATCTGGCATGCTTGTTTATTGCTCCAAACTACCCTAAATATTGACCATGACAAAAAAACTACGCTAATTAATTCACTAACGTGCTTATTTGGTTAGCAATAATAAAATCAGCAGGACAATATGAAAAAATTAAGAGATGACAGTCAGTGTATTCACGGACCTAATCATTTTGATGATCCGCATGGGGCATTAACCGCACCTTTGTACCAAACTTCAACATTCCATTTTAAAGATGCGGCGCAGGGAGCTGCAAGGTTTGCCGGTGAAGAGCCCGGTTATATCTATACTCGCTTAGGCAACCCAACAACAAGAGAGTTGGAAGAAAAAGTTGCTCGACTTGAGGGAATGGAAGACGCTGCGGCAACAGCTACAGGTATGGGGGCTGTTTCGGCATCTGTACTGAGCTTTTTGCAGCAAGGCGACCATATGATCGCATCAAGCGCACTGTATGGCTGTAGTTTTGCATTATTCGCGCATATGCTACCAAGGTTTGGTATTGAGGTTTCTTTTGTTGACTTGACCGACGAGGATGCGTTGCGTGATGCCGTCAAGGAAAATACAAAGCTGCTATTTGCTGAAACTCCAATCAACCCTAACATGACAGTTATAGACTTAAAAATGTTGGGGGAGGTCACCAAACAGCATGGGATGTTGTTTGTTGTTGATAATACATTTATGACCCCACTACTGCAAAAACCTGTTAATTTTGGTGCGGATATTATTGTCCATAGTGCGACCAAATACCTAAACGGACACGGTGACGTAGTAGCAGGGCTAGTTTGTGGCTCTAAAGAGCATATCGAATTAATCAAGCTTACCGTATTGAAAGATATTGGCGCGACTATCAGCCCACATGACGCATGGTTGATTAACCGTGGATTAAAAACCCTCGCAATACGAATGCAGCGTCATTGCCAAAGTGCACAGGCCGTTGCAGAGTTTTTAGACGCTCATCCAAAAGTAAATACCGTTTATTACCCAGGGTTACCCTCGCATCCGGGTTATCAGTATCTTGGAGAGCAAATGAAAGGTGCCGGAGGGGTGATTGCATTTGAAATAAATGGCTCCATTGAGCAAGGAGAGCAGTTTATAAATGCAACTGAATTATGCACGCTAGCGGTGAGTCTTGGCGACCCTGAAACACTGATCCAGCATCCTGCTTCTATGACGCACTCTCCGTATAGCCAAGAGGAAAGGCTGGCAGCAGGGATCTCTGACGGGTTAATTCGTATTTCTGTTGGGCTTGAGGACGTCGAAGATATTATTGATGACTTGAAGCAAGCATTTGATAAAATATAGATGTATAAATAAGTTTACTTTGGGGCTGTTATAGCCCCTTTTTTGTATGTATGTAATCTATTCGTTACGCAGGTGTTCATTTTTATTTACGTTTTTGGGGGTTGTGCAAAAGTTGATAAACGCCTTGCCTATTAAACTTTATGTCACTTTTACTTAGTATCAAAGTCACAAGTTGACGCACTCCAAACTACTCAACAGGACTGCAACTCAGATTGCGAAAGTATTAATTGGAGTGAATTAGGTGAGAATGAAAAATGGCTAAAGCAAGTAAATATGTCTCTAAGCAGCCGGATGAAAATGGCGTTATCGCTTGGACGAATGAAGAGAATCAAATCTGGTCTGAGTTAGTTGCGCGTCAGCTAGAGTGTATAAAGGGGAAAGCCTGTGACGAGTACCTAGCTGGGCTTGAAAAAATTAACCTACCACACGATCGGATCCCGCAGTTAAGCGAATTAAACGCAGTACTTGAGAAAGAAACAGGGTGGCAAGTAGCACCAGTGCCGGCATTGATTGATTTTGATGAATTTTTCAGATTGCTCGCGAATAAGCAATTTCCAGTAGCAACGTTTATCCGCTCACGAGAAGAGTTCGATTACCTTCAAGAACCTGATATTTTCCATGAAATTTTTGGCCACTGTGCCATGCTAACGAACCCAGCGTTTGCAGAGTTTACACATAAGTATGGTCAGTTAGGCTACGCGGCACAGAAAAAAGACCGGGTATATCTTGCACGCTTGTACTGGTTTACCGTTGAATTTGGTCTAATGCAAACCGAGCAAGGTCTTCGTATCTACGGCGGTGGTATTTTATCCAGCCCTGGAGAAACGCAATACGTATACTCTGACAAACCAGAGATTAACCCGTTGCAAGTACAAGATGTATTACGTACGCCTTATCGCATCGATATTATGCAACCGGTTTACTACACAATTACCTCGATCAACGACTTATTTGAAATATCAAAAATGGATATTATGTCGTTGGTTGAAAAAGCAAAAGAGCTAGGGTTATTTGAACCTAAGTTTCCCCCAAAAGAAAAACTAGCAAGTTGAGGAATTATCAATGTCTGATTTAAGTGCACAAAAATGTGAAGCGTGTCGTGCAGATGCGCCTAAAGTATCAGATGAAGAGCTCGCCGTTCTCGTGAAACAGATCCCTGATTGGGTACCTGAGGTACGCGATGGCATTATGCAGCTTGAGCGCGTATACAAGTTTAAGAACTTCAAGCAAGCACTCGCGTTTACAAATAAAGTCGGTGATATGGCTGAGGAAGAAGGTCACCACCCAGGTCTGCTGACCGAATGGGGTAAAGTCACAGTGACGTGGTGGAGTCATTCTATTAAAGGTCTTCACAAAAATGACTTTATCTGTGCAGCAAAAACTGATGAGGTTTTTGCGTCGCTTTAAGTTCTGAAGGACAGTGCAGAAGGTGTGGTTACAACGACCATGCCTTTTTGCCAAAGTGAGCAGCATACGCTATTATGTAGCTGTTGCATATGAAATGACCGTGTGAAGAAGTTAAGCTTCTTCACATGACTACAAGAACCCCACCATCAATTGCTTGGCTCGCTAAAAAGTACGTCTCTGCTAAGTCTGAGCTTGTTGAGCTTGAAAATGATATAGTAAAACTATTAGTTAAAAGGGATGCGCTTAGAGCCGATGTAGCTTCATTAGAGCGTGTAATCGATATCCATGAAGTGCCTATTCATGCATCTGAATTACAACTAACCAGAAAAAATTTAACTCAAAAAAAGTTAAAGTATGGCTCTTTGTCTTCAGCCATATTGAACCACCTTAGAAACATTCCTAGAGATTCTGATGCATCAATTTCCGAAATTTTCTATGYTGTAATTCAATCTCTTGAAGTCGAATTTACATCAGAGGCTGAGTATTTAAGGTTACGTAACTCTGTTTCTCACCAACTAAGAAACATGTGTAACAAAAGAAAGGTTGTACGAACGATCAAAGGCAATAGAAAATTCACTTCTAGATATCGCCTAATAGCTGAAGGTGACCAATTACAATGGGACTTTTCTTAGGGGGGGAGTTACAATTATTTTCTTCACCGCCTGACTAATGCGTGCAATCACGGCAGACTGTGAAGTAGGACTATTGGCGATAGGTCGTTAAGGTTCTTCGCATTAATTAAAGAGGCTCATAACCCATAAGTTGTCTGATTATCGAACTAAACGTTCATAATCTGCTTTTACTCCACTGGGGATTGAAGCTAGGTCAATAAGCTGAAGGACGACTTTCAAATTTTTTCGGCAACTTCCGTAATTTGCAATCCGACGACCTATTATAGAGTTTCGGTTAGTAGATGACCTTACCAGAGTTGCGACTTCACGAGGAGAAAAGCTTTGGATGATTTCGTTATAATATGAAACAGCAGCATTGGATACTCCATAACCATTGCCAATACGGCATGCAACAACAGTTTGAACAAAGTGATCTTGTATTGTTTCAGGAATGGCGCCTTGATGAGAAACTTCTAGTAGTCGTTCAGCAAAAGGAGGTTCATTATAAAAGTTATTCATACCATTGTGAGCATTCCAAAGACGATCAATAGCACGTGAGAAAACAACATGCTGCTCCGATTCATTCAACAACCCTAGCAATCCAAGCTTTTCGAAAAATTGCAATGATGCTGTATGTTTATCTTCTAGGCCTTTTGCAACATATTCAGAGTGACTATTTATTAAATCTGACTTTATCGACGCAGTGAAACGATCACTAAGACCGCCGCAAATATCTAATGAGTTTAGCCTTGCAGGCTCAGCAGTTACGGGATCACAATAGATACCGTGGGCCATATTTATAAGCATTTGTCGTTGTGCATCGTGAGTTTCTGTTAACCTTTGAATCCAAATTTGACGTTGAGAGTCATTGAATTTAGAGCCTTTTACAGCAGATATAAATGCCCCTATGTCTACACCTTTTGGTGATGCTGAATCAGCTAATGCATAACGAACGCATCGATTAAGAAATATAGTGAATTCACGATCATTTACTGTTCCCATAGTTGGGTGTGCAGCAGAGAAGTTATTTCTAACATCTCTGCATTGATCTAAAAAGAAAAAGCCATCTTCATCAACAATATTAAGTTTCAAGCAAAGATCTAGTAACCGACTATCCTGTAGCTCGAGGAGGTTTTTTTCTTCAAAATCACTTTGCTGGATTTGGGCAACCACTGCTAGTCCAAAATTTCTGATTTTTTGGCGCAACTGTAAAATAGATGCATTCCAAATATAGTTTATTGCACCATCAAAAAGCCCAGTGCTAACAGCGACGCACATACGAGCGACAAGTTCTCCCCTCAAGTATTCCGGTATTTCTCGTAACTCACGAGGGAGATCTCTCCATGCATACTCAATCTCTTCTTGGCTAGCTAAAACATTTCTAGGTATTCCGAGAGCTTCTGTTAACTCAGTAATCGCAGGTAAAACTGTATTTGGTAACGCTGGAAGGTTGACATCTTCTCTAGCAACAATATCTTTCATCTTATATTCCTTATTATGATTACTGACCGCTCTTCACTGAATTCCCAATAGCAGCAATCGTAACTTAATCTATTGGCTTTCAATAGCTAGTACTCTATGAAAACTAAATATATCACCATAAAGATTAAAGCAAGGAATATTCTATTCAAACCTAATCCGATCGCGTAACTTTCTTAGAGCATTTAATTTTTTTACGAGTTCAGACAAATGAGGGTGTTCTTGATTACGATTCTCAATAAAGGCCTCCATTTCAATTGCGACTTTTTCTCTGCCTTTCACATGAAAATAATGAAGGAATTGGCGTTCCTGTAATTGTGTTGATACTAATCCTAGCTGTTTGGCAGTGCCAAGGTAATATTCATCAAGTCTTAATATACCTAAAACTTTTTCTTCAGGTTCTTGCCAACGGGTTATATTAAAAATAGCATCTAGTTCTCTGTCCTTAATCAGGATGTAGCCTTGAATGTACTGCCAAAGTTCTAGACAAAAGCTTCTGAAGGGATYATGCTGACAAATAGCGAAGAAAAGTCTATACAGAGCTACATCAAGAGTATAAAAATAAAGTCCCAGACAGTTCTTAGAAGAATCCCTTGCCAAGGCGATCAAAAAGGCGTAGCTATCGAAGTCACAATATTTCTCGATTGATGTAACTTCTGAAGCTCGCGGATAGCGGCGTTTGTATGAGTCTCCAAAGTTAGCGTTTTTATCAAAAACATACTTGTGGAATCTTACTGGCATATTTTTATAAAAGCCTTTCCAGTAACTGCGATCAACAGCTTCCGCTTTGAGTGCCCCCCACAAAGGGCTAAACCAAAAACCTGTGAGCAACTCTGCAACTTCTTTATCATTAAACTTATAAGTAATTTTGTTTAAAAGCCCTTTGATAGTTCCAGCTGAAGGTGTTTTCTCACCATCAATGTACCTTTTCCATTTACTACTAGCTCGACGTGAACCGTCAAAAAACTCAGCAAGATCGGGACCAAATAAAGGTAGCTTTAGCTCAGCACATAAATAGTACATAAACATTTGTGTCTTGAGCTTTTCTATAGGATCGCGTGATGGTCTAGCCATAAATTAAATTTAGCAAGTTGTCTGCAAAAGTGTGTCAATCTACAAAATCAAGTTCTAGTCACGCTCAGTTACGTATAAACATTGTACATTCAGGATAATGTGCGGATCGAAACTCCCAATAAATATCTTTTTAATTTACATCATATTTGTTTAATTTTCAGCTAAGGTATTGTGTATGGGCGTAAATAGGCAGAATTAATATGGAACAAAGCAATAATCTTGATCCCGTTAAAGTATTAGCACATGAGTTGAAAGAAGACTTGATGGAACTCTATGGCCCAATGATATACGGCAAAGCTCTATATGTTTGTCTTGGTTATGGTAGTGGGGATGCTTTCAGACAAGCCGTTAGTAGGAAGTCTGTTCCTGTACCTGTATTTCCTATTGAAAACCGAAGAGGCAAATATGCGCTTACTAAAGACGTGGCATTATGGATCGCGCAACAACGATTACAGCACCAGCAAACTGAGGAGGTAAATATAGAGTAGTTTAGAGAGCTTAATTTATTCGCGAGGTTTAGAAACACAAAAGCCAAAGTTGCTCGCAACAACTCTGGCCTATGTAGTATCAAAAGTTTGGACGCCTTTGATACCTTCATTGTGTGCTCTTCTTGTAAAAAAGTCAAATTGGCTACTTGTAAAAGTCAGTCGCGACTACCTCTTACTTTTTTCTGGGTAAGGTTGCTTATCCATATGATGAGAGGGTGACCAACATGTCACAGCATTTTTTATTGTCTAAAGAATATAGAAATATAAGCCTGCATAGCCTTATGCGTATGGCAGATGAAGAACTGTTTGATCTGATTAGAAAAATTAGGTTTGGTAACAGCACTGCGTTACCTTGCACTAGATGTGGTGCAATAGACAAACATTCATTTTTAAAAAGTCGAAAAATCTGGCAGTGCAAACACTGCGACCGTAGCTTTAGTCTGACTTCTGGAACAGTATGGGCTGATATGAAACTACCTTTATCAAAATTCATTCTAATTGCACATCAATTTTGTACGAGTGCAAATGGTATTTCAGCCATAAAAGTGAGTGAGGAAGCTGGCGTTACTCATAAAACAGCATGGGTCATTATGCATAAGTTTAGAGAGGTATTGATCCGAACGGTTGATCAGACCCCTTTCTCTGGTGAAATACATGTTGATGGTGGGCACTTTGGTGGAAAGCCTCGAAGCGGACAATTTAGACCGAGTCAAAAAGCGAGGTATGCTGCTGCGGCAGAGAAGTTAGCAGGTAAAACCCAAGGAGTTAAGCGCAGAGGTATTAGTAAAGCTAATTTTGAACGTAAGAAAAGAAATCGAAGGATTGTTATGGTTGTACGTCAAGTAGTGCCTGGCGAAGGCGCTAATAGAACAAGAGTCTTTTTGAGTTCAGGTGAAAATGAAGCTGTTGCAAAGTACATTGCAAAACACTGTATAGTCCACGGAAGTTTAGTAAGGACTGATGAAAATAAAGCTTATGACTCTTATAAAAGCATATTCACCCATGAAACAGTCGAACACTCGAGAGAATACTCAACTATAGATGGGGTGAATAACAATCAAGCCGAGTCTTTTTTTAGTCGTTTAAGGCGTTGTGAATATGGAACAACACACAGAATGCAAGCGACATATATGATTGACTATGCAAATGAAATGGCTTGGAAATAAGATTGGCGTAAAAAATCAGCTAGAGAGAAGCTATTCGCACTATTGGAGTCATCATTTCATGTTGGGTTATCAAGGTGGTGGCGGGGTTATTGGCAAGGCTATCGAAGAAAAGATGAAATGTTGATGGCATAAAACTTAGTGGGGCTATCATAAGCTTGTGTTGGCCCCTCACTCAAAAAAACATAACATTAACACTACAGATACTTCGTTAACCACTGTATATTTGTTAGTGTGTTGCAACTTCAACCGCACTTTTTAAATCTGAAAAAAGTATAAAAGTCGCAAATTCATAGCGTTCATGGGAGCTTAATCCACATTGAAGCAATTACTTGAAGCAACCACTCATTTTGTGCTTGCACCTTTAGTTCGATTTATTTAGTGAGGTCAATGGCGGAAAGAATTTAAATAAGAAATGCTTTTGGTAAGGTTAATATGGCGAATAAAGATACAAATAATAATTATCCAGCCACCGCTGTTTCGACATGGAGTGGGTATGTCTATCAGGGAAAAATTGCGCTCTACCACTGTCTGAAGTTGATAAATCAAGGCAAGATGGAGTTTGAACTCCAATTAGACAGTAGCGATGATTTTGCTATATATGAAAATGGCGCATTGACAAGTGCTCATCAAGTGAAAGCTAAAATAGGCACTTATCGCAGTGGCTACGTCGAAGCTTTAGAAAAAGCTGCTGCTATTGAATTTGATAGAATTAAAGGTGTTTCACGTTACTTTCATATATCCGTCGAACTAGACAACACTGACGATTTTACAGGTACAAGCGGAGAAGTTGTTCAATTCTACGTCTACGGCAGCAATAGATATTGCGGTTTGGGCGAAATAGAGCGATTGACTAAGGAAGTTATTAAACAGATTTGTAACGACAAATCAATTCAGTTTAGCGAAGACTTAATAAATTATAACTACTGCCTTCTTTCCGAAAAAATAAGCTCTAAGGCCATAGAAATACATCGCTTGGTACAGGATGACCGTGAAAAGGCAAATAGAGCCGCTTACGAGAACCGTATTTCTGCACAATCGTTATTAGATGATCTATTGAACAAAAACCCATATAACAATAAAGAGTATTTTGCTGTAGATTTGAAGGCAAGGTTGTGTAGCCACCTTGAAGGCAGACTCGATCAGGCTCTTCCAGGAATGAGTGATGAGGTTTATACGAGAGCTCGAAAACTTTTCGAACATATCCGCATTACCGATGCCAGCGAATTGAAAGTGCTTTGTCAATTAATGAAACCGTCGGAGCGGTTTTCAAGTGTTCAAAGGGCTGATATCAGACGCTATTCCGAACTTATTGAGACTATGAATATTGAACCGATTCTCCAACAATTCCCTCATTACTTGGATAACGAAAAAAGATTTTATCTGCCTACAGCGCTAGATTTACCTTTACTTGAAGACCGCGAAGGCTGTACCTCAGACCTGCATGGAGAAATGGAAAGTAACGAAGACCTTCTCAAGCTGCTATTCGAATACAGTCATCTAATTGCTAGTCGGTCTGTGGAATCATTTGTTATTAACACCAAATATACTCATCCCGACGACTTAAACAATCAGGAAGTTAAAGATCATATTAACAGTAATATCACTAAAGCATTTTGCTTAAGCATAATGACCAAGGAAGATGCGGAGGCTCGACTTAAATGATAAACCAAATTATTGATGAAGCACTCATTGCTCATGAGTTCGTACGAGAGCATGAGACTGCTTTCACTAAATTCTACAGACGCGAAAAAGGTTCTGCGATCAGATTTGTGGCTTTGCATAAGCTTGACAAACTTTCCAGCCCAACTGAAGTTAACGCGGCAATTAACCAGTCTGCACCTGATTCATTTCTTAGCCATCCAACTTTCAGGAAAAACTGTGATTTGGTCTGTATTCATCATTTAAACAAATTAGCTGAATTCAAAGATCATGAAGAACAGATATTTGCTATTGAGGAAGACCCTCATTTCTTCAAAAAGTATATTTTGTACTATAGCGATACAGAAGAAACCGCGATTGAGGGCTGCTCCTACAGAGACCTTTTGGAAATAATCGAGGACAAAAACCAGTTCAATAACTATAAGAACGACCCTCTAGCAGCCACACAGTATAGTGTGGTGGCCAAGATATTTATTAAACTCCCATTCCTCGAACTCCCTTTCACCAGAGAAAAGCTTGTTTCATTGCGTTTGCAAGCAAGTGAAGCGGTTTCAGAAGAGGGACTAGATGATACTTACGCAACCATTCAAAAGTTAACGGCGAATAATATAGATGAACTCTTCAAGGAGCTGATAGATAATGAACTGGAAAATAGCTAGAATTGAAGCTTCTAGCTTCAAAGCTTTCAAACTAATAAATCTGGATTTAGACACTTCATCGCTTTTAACTCTAGACGGACCAAATGGCTATGGAAAGACTAGTATCTTTGACGCAATCGAGCTAGTGCTTACTGGTCAGATCAAGAGAATTCATAATTTGTTCTCAACATTGATGATAAAGCAACAACAAAATTATGATGACAATTTATTTTGGAATACTCGTTCAGGCGAGCAAGATCTAGCAATCAAAATCGAATTTGTAAACGGTGATCGTCGTATGGTTTTGGCTAGGCACGCGCCTGTTAAAGCTTTTAAAGTTAAAGCAAATAACCGAGCGGATAAATACGAACATTTTACCCTTTATGAGCTACCGGACATCAATTCTAATGCTTATACAAAAGCCAATAAACGAGAAAACGAGTTCCTTGATAAAGTCTTTGGAGAAAACTTTAGGGAAAACTTTTCTTTTCTAAACTACCTGGAACAGGGACAGAATAGACTACTACACACTCGAGTAGATGCAAGAAAAGAAGCACTTGGAAATCTATTCAATATTAGTGATATTGCTGCTGAAATTGAAAACTGTAAGTCAGTTGCAGCCAAAATTACAAAGTTCATTGGCGATGGGGAGCGTAAAGCTAAGGAAGCTTCTCTCGAATCCGAGTGTAACACTTTACGTGAAATGGTGCAGGCTGACATAGCTAGTATTGAGTACAAAAAGCTTTCAACCGCAGAATCTGGCCCAAGTTGGGATAAGAAGAATCCATTCCTTGCTTATGACAAGAGCGTTCACGATCAGTTTCTAGAATCCATCGGTAAACTGAATAATCTCACTTTCCTGAAACCATCCATTCGTATCAGAGCTGAAAATGAAAAAATCGAGGCAGATATCAATCGCCACCAAGAATCGCTAAGCATCTTGGCTACACTGGGAACGGATGTAAACAAGTTGGCTGAACTGGACAAAACCAAGAACGAAATTGATCAGCTTACCAAAGCCACAGCTATCATCAACAAGGGGGCTTCTGATATTACACTGGAGCAAGCTCGTTCACTACCTGGATGGAAAAGTGAAAGGTTGAAATGGTTTGAATCGCAGATTACTAAACGTATTGACCTCCAGATAAAGAGTTCATCAAATACTAGCGTGGCAGCCGAACTTGCTAACTTGAAGCAACATTTACTCGCCGAGCACGCCAAGCTTTACCCTGAAGATAAAGTTTGTCCACTATGTGGTAACGAATGGGAAGCTCACGAGTCGATGATTGAAGCGATCGAGCTAAGAGCTCAGAAGATCAACAATATTTTGGATCAAGAGGGAAATAATCTTATTGTCCTAATCACCACTATGAATACTGAACTAACCACCATTGAAGCCTATATCCAAGAGCGTAATGCGGTTCTAAAACCTCGATACGATGAAACTTTGCATAATACATTGATGGAAGTTAAAACTCGTTTACCTTCGATTATTCAATTATTTGAACGATTAATGACTGAAGGCATTCCGATTAACTTTAAATTCAACGATGATCCTTTAGTAAAAGCCGTCCGCTTAGAAGAGCTAAGTAATTTAATGCGTGCTAAGAAAAAAGGCGAGAGTGCAGAGCTTCCTGAAGACTGGCGTGAAACTATTGAACTAGTGTTCAAAGACTTAGAAGACTTCTATATCCTCAACCCTCAAGATTTAAAAAATAAGGAAAGTTATATTAAGTACAAAGCTAATGAAGCGCAGAGTACTAAGCTCCAGAAATGTCTCGGAGATCTCCAAAAAATCCAGCGCGAAAACAACGCCGCTGTGAAAGCCAAAGAAAAAATTAACAGGCTACAAACTACTTTAAAAAAAGCCGAGCGAAAGTATGCAGATCAAACCATCTCAGAAATTGAACTCATTTTCCACATATACAGCGGCAGACTCATTCAGAACTATCAACGTGGATTAGGCCTGTTCATCGAGAGTCGTGATGGTAAGCAATTAAGGTTTTTGACAGCAGAAAAATCTGAGCATGATGCAGTGATGTCAATGAGTACAGGGCAAGTATCGGCACTTGGCCTAGCCTTCTTTCTATCGCTCAACAAAGTCTATGCAAATATTCCAATTATTTTAATTGACGACCCTTCTCAATCACTAGACGAGGTGAACATTGCTTCACTGACAGACTTACTTCGTTGTGAACTCAAACATTGTCAGCTTATTTTATCTTCTCATGAAGAGGACATTTCTGCTTACATGCGCTACCGCTTTAATCGGGCTGGATTAACTACAAACTCGCTTAACATGCAACGTTTAGCAAGAGAAGCATCGTAACATTCTGGTCAGAAGCCTAAGACTGGATAGTTCATTACTTCTACTCAACTAGTCTTATGTTCTTAAGAAATCGTATATGTAACACAGAGGCTTGTTGATAGCTCTTCCATGTAGTTGCATATACAAAAATTTGCAAAAAAGGAGACACTAAGTTCTCCTTTTTCATTTATATGCAACAGCTACATAATAGCGGCAGCATAAAAAAACGGCGCAAATTAGCGCCGTTTTACTCATAATTTAGGATAAAAGCAAAGCGGTCTTATAGACTGCTTTCGCATCAACTTTAAAATAAGAAGACGCTACGTAAAGGTAGGGCTAATAATACCATTTGTCCATAGAATAGCCGTTGCGGCTAGAATAATTACTAATAACACTAACCCGCAAGTTACCACAGAGCTTGCATAGATAAACCCACGCTCTTCAGGGATGTGCATCAGAATCGGAACGCCTGTATAGAGCAAATATACTGAGTAGGCCAGTGCTACCATACCAACAGAGACCACAAACCAAAGCTCTGGATAAAATGCTGCAAATGCTGACATAAACATGGGCGTTGCAGTATATGCTGACAATTCCAACGTTTGTGTATAAGTAGGGTTGGCACCGAAAGTAATAGCCATCCAGTGGGCAAGATAGGCCAAAATAAACACCCCGACAATGAGTGCGCAATACATCGCTACACCAATCAGTAGTGCGGAGCCATGGGTTAAGTAAACAGGCTCACCGGTGCCTACGCTCCAACCAAGATAAACAGATGAATAGTACCCCATAATACTGGGAATTAGCGCGACGAGCGCGATATGTGACAAACTGTAAAAGATGCTTTCGTGACGATTGTCGATTGTTTGCCATTCTTCTTGTGGGTGAGCGTATAAGCCCCATAGATGATTAAAGATCATAGTTAGCCCCTCAATGAATCGGTTTGTACTATTTTTGTACAACTCAATCTAGTTATGGGAGATGAGATAATTTTTGTCAAGAAAATGTAGCGGAATAGCAATATTACTATTTTCAGAATTATCTAAAACTTATCAGCGAGTCCCTCTATGGTGCACCTTGTCGCGAGAAGTTATGATAAAATAGCGCAAACACATTAGTCCTTTGTTGTTATGCTAGAAAAGTACACAGATTTACTGACACCAATAAACCAGTTTTTGGGTTGTGAAACACCACACACTTGGATACAAAAAGCGAGCCAAAGCGAACATTTACCTTTGTTGCTTATCGATCACATGCATTGTGAGCTAAAAGCGGCACAAAGCGCAGCTTTTTTGATCCGTAAATATGCAATAGACGATGCTTCTGCAAAGACGCTATTGAGCTGGTTGCAGCCCTACGAGGACTTTATTTATCGTGGTATTGGTGAAGGAGACTTCTCAGGCAGTAAAAATGAACTGATAGGGGAGCTTACTGCAAGACCCGAATATGCTTACAATCAAGATATTCTCAGCAAAATGGTCAGGCTTATAAAAGAGGAGCTTCATCATTTTGAACAAGTATTAGACATCATACGAGCTCGGAATATACCAATTGAGTATGTTCAAGCATCACGTTATGCTTCCGGTATGATTAAACACATACGTACTTTTGAACCTGCGGCCTTGGTAGATAAATTGATTATAGGTGCTTATATCGAAGCGCGCTCATGTGAACGTTTCGCAAAGTTGGCTCCGTGTTTAGATGAAGAAATAGCTAAGTTTTATATATCTTTATTACGTTCCGAAGCCAGACACTATCAAGATTACATCGATCTTGCACATCAAGTAGCCAATGCTACTGATCCTAAGCGCTGTGACGTGAGCGGGCGGATCCAGTTATTCCGTCAAGTAGAAAATGAGCTGATAAGCTCAGTCGATCCTGATTTTAAATTTCATTCTGGCGCTCCAGCCGCACAATAACAAAATGAAGTAAGTGTGCTTTATTACGGCTTACTTACTTCCTAGTTTTGTTTGATTGCATTCTAGAAATTCTGCTAGCTTGACTTGTCCTCTATGCCTATTATTCACACTAAGGTTTGAATATGGCGCGACCTAGCATGTCGTTTCTGATCAGCATAGTGATTTAGCCTGAATCCATCTCAGTTGGCAGCATGAGTAATCACATGAGAAATTTGTGAGTAAAAGTACATCAACCTTTTCTAGTTAAATATAACTTTATCTTTTTTGTTAATTTTGAGTTCCTGATATGTTGACAGTTGATTTTGTTGTTGATAGTGTTTTGTAACAGCTGGTAACAAAACAGCTGTTATTAAGAATAATAATTTAAGGAATTGAAATGAAACTTAAGAAAAAGAAAATCAAACTACTTAGCTTAGAAGGTAAATCTATTCCTAAAGAGCAAACACCTCAAATCGGCGGAGCTGGCTTACCACCTACAAACCCGCAGGGGGATTGCCCATACTCACATAACTCTGCTTGTTACTCTTGTGTAAAAGATTTACGACCAGCGTAAGACCGTTGTTATACCCATTTTCTTAATTAAATGGTCTACTACGCCGGCAGTAGGCCTTTTAAGACCCATTGAATGGGTGACACATAAGCCGTTGACCATGTTCATCAGCAACAATGTAGGAGCTTTGCGAGTACCAATCTCCTAGCACTGTACGAACATTTCCATCATTATATTCATGTACTTTTGGCCTGTGGGTATGGCCATGGATCATGTTTTTTACACCATACCGAACAAACATTTGCGCTACCGCTTCTTCGGTAACATCGAGGATTTCAGGCGGCTTTCCTTTTTGGTTTTCGATGCTTTTTCGTCTTGCATTGGCAGCAACGCGGCGGCGATACCAAAGCGGCATCGCAAGCATTAGCCTAGGCCACCACCAGCCACGGCTTTTTTTGCGAAATTGCTGGTACACTTCATCCTGCGTACACATCTCATCTCCATGTAAAATAACCGTTGGCGTACCATATAGGTTAATGACTGCTTGCTCAGGCAATAAAGTCATATTGCAGGCTTTGGCAAAATCTTGCTTGATTAAAAAGTCACGATTGCCATGAATAAAAAATACTTTAATACCTAAGTCGCTTAGTGCACTTAGTTTTTGTGCAATCCTTAGGGCGTATGGATCCTTTTCATCGTCTCCAATCCACACTTCAAAAAAATCCCCCAGAATGTACAGTGCGTCGACGCCCACCGTCATATGGTGGTCAAGAAACGCATAAAACGCTTCGGTGATATCTGTGCGGTGTTCAGTTAAATGTAAGTCGGCGATAAAGTAGGTTTTACCCATGTGACCTCAAAACTAAGCAGGCCAGCATACACACTGGCCTTGAACAAAAAGTGGTGATGTTATATCGATTAGTCTTAATACATGTTCAATTTGAAGAAGTAAATCTGACGCTAACTGCGTTAAAAATTCTTTCTTTCTCTACATAGATGTAAGGATCTTGCCGACAGCAGGGCGAAGTTGCGGTATTATCGACAAGATTTTCTCGCTTCAAAGTAGAGTATTTGTTTAAGCGAACAGATATTACTCAGCAACGTATGCTTTTTCGATGATTACATCTTCCAGCGGTACGTCTTGGTGGAAGCCAGCAGAGCCAGTCGCAACCCCTTTAATTTTATTCACTACGTCCATGCCTTCAACGACTTCGCCAAATACACAGTAGCCCCAACCTTGCGACGTTTCGCTCGAGAAGTTGAGGAAGTCATTGTCATTCACATTGATAAAGAATTGTGCAGTAGCTGAGTGTGGATCTGGGGTACGTGCCATCGCAAGTGTACCAACTTTGTTCGCAACACCATTGTTTGCTTCATTTTTAATTGGTGCTTCAACAGGCTTTTGTTCCATGCCTGGTGCAAATCCACCACCTTGAACCATAAAACCATCAATAACGCGGTGGAAAATAGTGCCGTTATAAAAGTCGTTGTTGACGTAGTTTAAGAAGTTTGCAACCGTTTCTGGTGCTTTGTCAGCGAAAAGATTAATGCGGATTTCGCCGTGATTTGTTTCTAAAACAACCATGTTAGTGTCCATTGTGTTGAATGTTAAAACTCTATTTTATAACAACTAAGCTGGTGTGAAAAAGCATTCCTTAATAATCAGTATAAAAAATAAAAAAAACAGCCTTAAAACACTATTAAAATCTAGAGGCGTTGCAACGTAGGTGATATGATTGGTAACTCTTTTGTTAAAAAATGAACGTATTTAGGAAGAAAACTACATGTTGCAGATTTTCAACACACTCACGCGTCAAAAAGCCCCTTTTAAACCGCTCAAAGAAGGCAAGGTTGATATGTACGTGTGTGGTATCACCATCTATGATTTCTGTCATGTAGGACACGCGCGAACATACGTTTCATTTGATGTGATGAATCGCTATCTACGCTACCTTGGGTATGACGTCACATACGTACGCAATATTACCGATGTCGATGATAAAATTATTAAACGTGCCGCTGAAAATAACGAGTCGATTAATGAGTTAACTGTCCGCATGACCAAAGCAATGCACGAAGATTTTGACGCATTGAATATGTTACCGGCAGACATAGAACCGACAGTGACGGGTCACATGGATGAAATCATCGATATGATCGCTCGTTTAATAGAAAAAGGTCATGCTTATGTCGCGCAAAATGGTGACGTATTATTTGACGTATCAACATTTGAGCAATATGGTCAACTTTCGCAACAAGACTTAGACATGCTTCAGGCTGGGGCGCGTGTTGAAGTGGCTGAAGGTAAAGACGACCCGCTTGATTTTGTATTATGGAAAAAGGCTAAAGCAGGAGAGCCAGCATGGCAGTCACCTTGGGGAGAAGGTCGTCCAGGTTGGCACATCGAGTGTAGCGCAATGAGTTCAAAGCACTTAGGTGAATTTTTTGATATTCATGGTGGTGGTTCAGATTTACAATTCCCTCACCATGAAAATGAAATTGCGCAATCGTGCTGCGCAAATAATGGCCGCTACGTGAATACGTGGATCCACACCGGTATGGTGCAAGTTAATAAAGAGAAGATGTCAAAGTCTCTTGGTAACTTCTTTACTGTACGTGAAGTACTAAAAGCTTTTGACAGAGAAACGGTACGTTATTTCTTAATTAATGGTCATTACCGTAGCCAGTTAAACTACTCACAAGAAAACCTTGAGCAAGCGCGCTCATCACTAGAGCGTATCTATACTGCGTTACGTGGTGTAAAACTGGTGGAAGTAGAGCTAAAAGAAAGCGCTTATGTTGAGCGTTTTGAAGCTGCTATGAACGATGACTTCAATACACCGGAAGCGCTTCCTGTGATTTTTGAGCTGTCAAAAGAAGTGAATCGCTTAAAAGATAGCGATGCGCAAGCTGCGGGCGAGTACGCATACATTCTTGTAAAACTGGCTGAGGTACTTGGTATTGCCCAGCAAGACCCTGAATCTTTCCTTAAAGGTGAGCAAGGCGATGATGAAGTTGCACAAATTGAAGCGTTGATTGAAAAACGCCGAGCTGCTCGAGAAAGTAAAGACTGGGCTGCTGCTGATGAAGCACGTGATGCGCTAACCGCAATGGGCGTTGTACTGGAAGATAGCGCGGGCAAAACGACATGGCGTAAAGCATAGCCATATTGAAAAGATGTTACCAAAGGCCTTCTTCATTGTGCAGAAGGCTTTTTTGTTTTAAGGGCTAGCTGAATTAATGTAACTTTACTTTTAGACTATCCCAAAACAATGAGTTCCCCAGTGGCGGTGCGTGGTAATATTACGTCGCTGTATTTTCATGGCTTTGTGGTATTGATTTGTTATTTGTTTAGGTATGAGCTTTGAAAAGAGTAAGCAACTCATTATGTAGGGTTTATACAGTGCGATACATGCTTGTAATTCTGGTGTGAGCCACGCACACTTAGTTTAACTAGGATTAAAGTAAAAAAGTGATGATAAAAGTGCCCCAAGAGATAGATATGGATATTCCATGGCTTGACCAAAAACTATTTTCGTTAGGCAAGTTTTCATTAGAAATCGGTGAGGCGCTGTCTTTTGTGACAGTGGTGATAGCGACGTTTATTATTTCCAAGGTATTGCGTCTGGCGTTCAACCGAATTGCGTCTAAGCAGGGTGTTATTCAGCACACGTCGGCTTACGTGATAGGTCGCATTATCCACTACATTGTGTTGTTTATCGGGTTTATTATTGCACTGACCGCACTTGGTTTTGAGATAACTGAACTGGCGCTCGTGGCCAGTGCTCTGGGAGTTGGAATTGGTCTTGGGTTGCAAGGTTTGGTAAATAACTTTGTTTCAGGGCTAGTACTACTGTTAGAAAAAACGGTTAAGGTTGGGGACTTTGTTGAGCTAAACAATGGTATGGTTGGTGAGGTTATTGCCATTCATATGCGTTCCACTTGGATCCGCACAAATGACAATGTGGACTTATTGATCCCAAACTCAGAAATGGTATCAAACACCATAACAAACTGGACCATGTCAGATAAGTACCGCCGCTTTCGTATTCCTTTTTCTGTTGCCTATGGCAGTGATAAAGCACTCGTTAAGAGAGCTGCATTGGAAGCTGCCAAAAATGTTCAGTATACACTCAATACTGCAGGGAGGGAGGCAACAGTATGGATGACGGGATTTGGCGATAGCAGTTTGAACTTTACGCTGGGAGTGTGGGTACAGCCTGAGCAAGTAAAGCGGCCGACAGCCCTGATTTCTGACTATTTATGGGCGATTGATGATGCGTTTCGCAAATACCAAATTGAGATCCCGTTTCCACAACGAGATCTTCATTTACGCAGTGGTTTTTCCACTACACAGCCTACTGAATAAGTTTAATTACACGTTGCGGAAAGGGTATTTCTATATTGGCATTGTTAATGGCAGCGAATACCGCCTTATTGATCTCTAATTTAGTTTCAATTAGCGCAGTGGTTGGTACCCAGTAACGGTAGCTTAAGACTACAGCGCTGTCGGCAAATGTTTCTATACCAACCTGTGGCTTAGGAGATTGACTGACTTTACTGTTATTGGCAAGCGCATTATTGATAAGTAGTAATGCCTGTTCGTAGTCGGCATGGTAGGCAATACCAATTTCTCCTTTTACAAGTGAGTTTTCAAATGAGTTGTGTAATATTTCCCCCACAATATGTTTATTTGGAATCGTGATCTCAACGTTGTCTTCATTGATCAGGGTAGTATGTCCAAGCTCTATCATTTTGACCTGTCCACTCACCCCCTTAATGCTGATGGTATCACCGATGACAAAAGGGCGTGTAGCGATAATAGCAAGTCCAGCACCGTAGTTTGCTAACATCCCTTGTAGCGCCAGACCTGCACCCAAGGAGGCCGCACCGATGGCAGCGACAAAAGGAGTGATACTAATCCCTATTTTACCAAGAGAAATTACTACGAACATGGCGATTATCAAGACTTTGATAACATTGCCCACAAAGTTGGTAAGTGCAGGATCGATGCTGTGCTTCAGCATCAATTTTTCGGTGGCTTTCGAGAGCTTTTTAGAAAGCCACAAACCAAGCAGAAAAATAGCGATTGCGGCGAGTAATTGGAAGCTGTAAGTCACCAAGTATTCACGAATGATGTTGTAATAGCGCTCAATTTGTTCAATCTCTTGATTAATCACGATACTTTCTCATATTTGTTGGTTAATTTATTTTCTGACGGTTGGCTTTTACGCTGAGCTGAATACTCGATAGACAAAGCTTATTTACTTACCACCTCATCCAAAGTTTACTCTATCTAGCAAATTATAAAATACAGGAACCCATAATGCTGTGATCACGGCAGTAATTGTCATTGCTGCGGATGAGAATGCGCCTGCTACTGGGTGATGTTCCATTGCCGCACTGGTACCAATTGCATGACAAGCGATGCCCAACGCAATACCTTTCGCTTGCATGGATTGTACGTTGCAAAGGTGCAATATATGCAATCCAAAAACGCCGCCAAAAACGCCAATAAGGATCACCATAATTGCCGCTACAGCAGGGATCCCACCAAGAAAATCGCTTATCAATAATGTAATTGGTGTGGTGACAGATAATGCCGCCATTGAAGCTGCAATAGCGTCATCTGATGCAAACATATTACAAATCAAAAAAGCACTTAAGGTTGATAAAGAAACGCCAAGCCAACTGGTAAAGCACAATGCAAAAAATACCGGCTTAATTTGGTGAAACTGTTTAAATAGCGGAAAAGCAAGGGCAACCACTGCCGGTTCAAGTAAATAGTGAATTGGCAACGTACCTTGCTGATAAGTTTTATACTCAAACTGAGTGAGTAATAAAAAAGTGGAGATAGTCAAAATACACAGCAATACGGGGTTGAACAATGTTATAGGGAAACGTTGATATAGCGCCCGCATCGTGACAAACAATACGACGGTGAGTGTTGAGTAAATCAGTATATTAATCACGGAACTTAATACGGTTAACGATAGGACTTAACGACGTCAATATCAGAGTCGGCACGATAGTAAGTAGTAATGCCAGCATTACCCATTGGGACTGAAATAAGTCAATATGCTCAACGACACCAACACCGGCAGGAATGAAAAATAACGCCATGTACTTCAAAATGGGGTTGGCCGCAGGTGCTATCCACTCAGGTTTTACCACGCCAAGAAATAACAATATGACCAAAAAACCCATCCCAAGTAGTGCCGCTGGTAGCTTAATCTCGCTCAGCATAACGATCCATTTGGCACCCAATAAGCATCCTAGAATAATAGCAAAGCCGAATGAAAATTTAATGATGAACTGCAACCTTTGCATCAGTGCTTCATGCTCCCAAGTGATTGTGAAGTCTTTATTTTACGTATTTTGGTTGTGCAAGCTATCATACTTTTGGACACCGCTCGGGACTTACCACTTTTTGCGCGGTTGATAAGGCTGCTGCTCTGTTGATGAGGCGTTGCTCATTGCTATTTTAGTGTTGTTGGCGACCAGTAATTTAATCTGTGACCAAGTTTCAAGCCACAGTAATTTCCTAGATGGCTGATTGTAGGCTTGATTATATACTTTCTTTATTGCAGCAATGGCGTCAGGCGAGCGGTTGCTGAATTGGCACAGTAGTTGGTCTAGTCTCATATCTATGTCGTCACATAGTTCTGTGATTAAGCCATCTTTTAATGCGCTTTGTGCATCTATTCGCTGTGCGTGTATGGTCATCATTAATGCTTTGTCTTTATTCATACTAGCTGGCAATAATAAGCTTGCGCCCATGTCAGGGCACAATCCCCACTTTGCCTCCATAATAGCGAACTGGGCGCTGTTGTCAGCGAGACGAATATCTGCACCAAGGGCAATATGGCAGCCTCCCCCTAAGCAATTTCCTGTGATGCGAGCAATAACAGGAACAGGCAACGATTGCCAACCGAGGACAACACGTTGTACTAAGTTCGCATTTCCTGGGAGCCATTTTCTTAATAATTTTAAAATACCTGTTGGTTTCTTTAATACACTTTTGACATCGAGACCAGCACAAAAGTGTGCGCCTTCACCTTGGATCACAACCGCACGGATAGCTTTGTTTTTTGAAATAGTTTTTATTGCATTGTCTAAACCAACAAACATATCTACTGATAGTGCATTTTGTTTCTCGGGACGAGATAAAGTGACATAAGCGATATTATTGGTCTCAGTGTATGAAATCATAGTGAAATGTCCCTGTCTTTTATTATGGCATGAAGCGCTGTTTTTAGAGTAATAACTTAAAAGCGTCTTGAGATCCAACTGTTCGTGATATTTCTTCACCACTTAGCGCTAATTTATGTTTGATTATCGCGACGGGATATTTATGTTTTTGCACATTTTGCTATTATTGCGCTAATGTAAAAGCCACAGGCTAGCCCCATGACAGCAAGACTTTGTACAATCGAAGAAGTAACCCACCAAGCATATGACATTTTCCTTGAGTTAGCACCAGATAACTTGGAAGAACACGATATAGAAACGTTTAATGAACATCGTGAAGCCCGGGGGTTTATTGAGGAGAGTGAGCCGGACGAAAGCTGGTCCAGTGTCACTACATACGAACAAGAAGCCGAGCCTGAGCACTTTGTTCAAGTACTGGTGGGTATTGAGTTTGACGATTCTGATCAGGTGTATGCGAAGATCCTCATCAGCAGAGATTTAGACGCACCTTTTTGTCATATTATTTGGAAGCAGTGAAGCAAAAGTAGTTACGCGTGGCATTATATAGATTTATAACTTTTGTGTTCATTGGCCTGTTATCGTCGCCAAGTGAGGCTACCGATCCATTTGAAGACTTTCATGAGTATGGCAATATGCCTGATGACGAGATACACACAAAACATCAGGGTGAAATGCTTTATGGAGATGTTGAGTTTGGATTTATTGTTAACAAAGGCAATACGCAAAACACCTCCTTTAAACTAAAAAGTAATTTGTACCAAGACTTACCCACGTGGCGTAATCAGTATAAATTTGATGGCTTGTATCGACGTGAAAAAGACACTGAAACGGGAGTCGAGGACGTCTCTGCCTCTCGTTACTTTGGCTCAGCGCAAGGTAATTACAAGCTTGGCAATGATAAATCGTCATTCTTCGTTTATGGAGACTATGAGCGAGACAGGTTTAACGGCAAAGAATACACCTCAACAATTGCCCTTGGCTATGGTAGCCGTATGTTTGAGGGAAAGAAAAATACAGTTGATATAGATATAGGCCCTGGTATGTCTATTTCACGGGTAGATAATGAAATAGCATTGGAACCCGATGAGAAAAGAACAGAAAAAGGTCAGTTGTTACGGATGGCATTGCAATGGGAGAGGAACGTATCAAAGCGCACTCGCTTTAATCAGGATGTGAGCTACGAGCAATCTTTATCAGGCCTAAACTCTCGGCTTTTTGCTGAATCAGCACTTGTTACTCAAGTTTTAGGTGGTATTGCGTTGAAGTTTGCATTTATCTACCGCTATAACTCACAACCTGAAGACGACAAAGAGAAAGTGGATACTGAGCTCGGTGCGACATTGGTTTACAGCTTTAATTAAAGAAGACTAGAAATGTATAGAAATACTCAATTTGCATGGGTCATTTGGCTTTTGCTGGCGTTTATCGCAAGTTTTACCACATTAGCAATCTACCTTACGGGCACAAATATAGCTTTTGTTGGATTTTTGGTGATCCTAGCGATAGTTGCCTTTATTTTTTATGGGCTAACGGTTGAGGTTAACCCACAGCAACAAACGTTGAGCTGGTGGTTTGGTCCATCGGTTGCCAAAATTACGCTGAAATTTGATGATATTGATTACGTACAACCTGTGAAGAATTCATTACGCCATGGCTTAGGCATGCGGATCAGCACCGATGGTTGGGTCTATACTGTAGCGGGGTTTGATGCACTTGAGGTGGTCATGAAAGATGGCACTAAGTATCGTGTTGGTACCAATGATAAAACACAGTTGGTGGCTGCGATGGAAAGTAAATTGATTAACAAACAAAGCGCTGAATAGTCAGCGCTTTTTCGTTCACTTTAGTAACTTGATTGCTTGATGCAGATCAGTGGTCGTGACCACAGCCGCCTTCACCATGTACATGACCATGTGCAACCTCAGCTGCTGTGGCTTCGCGTACTTCAATGACCTCTACGTCGAAGTTTAGTGTGATCCCTGAAAGCGGGTGGTTKGCATCAACAATGACTTCTTCATCTTCAATCCCGATGATAACAACGACTTGATCGCCTTCATCAGTGGTCGCTCTGAACTGCATCCCGACTTCAATTTCCATTCCTTCAAACATGGACTTAGGTACAGCTTGCGTTAACTCATCATAGCGCTCACCGTAGCCTTCTTGAGGTTCAATCGTGACACTAAAGGTGTCGCCTGATTGTTTACCTTGTAGTGCATCGTCTAAACCTGGGATCAAGTAGCCAGAACCAAGCATGGCCACTACTGGCTCATCATCAAATGTACTATCAATTGTATTGTTGTCTTTGTCTTGAACTGAGTAGTGAATAGTTACTACTGAGTTAGGGCCAATAATCATATAAGATCCCGTTAGTTGTCTTCTAAAGAATAGGGTAGAGGTTGAATGGTAAGGTCTACCTCAGGTGAATTTTTTGCTCTTAGTATTGCATGCGCAGGCGTGTCATTAGGCATCACTGCTAACGCATAAAACTGGTTAGTATTGCTGTCAAAGGTCTGATGGATTATTTTGCCACCACGACGCCAGTTATCTTCAATTTGTAGCTCGATATCTGTTTCTTCGATGTGTTGACTCGCACTTCCGCTAACAATGTACATTGCACGCTTATTCTTTCCGAGATAGCRCATGCGTGCCACTGTCTCTTGACCAGTATAGCAACCTTTTTTAAAGCTGATCCCATCTAAAGCTTGGAGATTAACCATTTGTGGTACAAATTCATCAAGGTGTTCAGAGCTCAGAGTAGGCTCGCCCGCGAGAATACTGCTTGTAATAAACGGAGTAGAGTCAGCCTCTAGAGGCAGCGATGCAGGTATACCAGCATTGTTAAATGAAAGGAGGATAAAGCGGTGTGCATCAAGCTTGAGCAACTTACCGTTTTCGACGTCAAATGCTGTTGAGTCTGTGTCTAAATTAACGTCAAATACGTCTTTTATGGTCTGGGTGTCTTCAACGAGCATGCCATAGGTTTCACATTCAGCGAAGTCGATTTCAACCTTAGCGAAGACACCATACTTTTTCAGCTCACGTAGAGAAGTCTCTGCTTCAGCTTCACTTGCTATCATCAAGTATTCATCTTCAAAGCGGGTGATACGAGATACCGCCCATAACTTACCTTTTGGGCTGCAATGCCCTGACCACATGAAGTTGTCGTCTTTGATAAGGTTAATGTCTTGGGTAACCTGACCGTGCAAGTAGCTCAGTTTATCTTGACCTGAAATGCGAATAATCCGAAGCGGTAGCTTAAAAGCACGAGCAATAGACATAATGTTGATCCCTATAAAAGTGTTTTCGTAATGTTATCGTAAAAACTGAAGTGGAGATAGGGAGTGTCGATTTCAAGACGCCATTTCTATAAGTTTTATGGCATAAGCACAGTAGAGTGGGTATAATTTTATCATTAGTTTATGAGGGGTTAATCAGTTTATGGTTGAGTTGCTGCCAAAAGCTCGAGTTAAATGGGCTTGCCGTCGTGGCATGTTAGAGTTAGACGTTATTTTAGGGCCGTTTGTTGATGAGGCATATGATGCGTTGTCTGACGAGGGTAAATATGTATTTCAGCGCTTAGTTACCTGTGAAGATCCAGATTTGTTCGCTTGGTTTATGGGTCATGAAGTATGTCCCGATCCAGAGCTAAAAAGTATGGTTACATTTATCCTTGGTCGGATCCGCGTCTAGAGTCGAATTTCAGTATAACCAACAGAGCCACAAGTTCTTTGTGGTTCTTGCGCTATGCCTCACATTCCTATTTTTATTGTTATTCCCTCTGCTTTGGTGGTTCATCGCACCAGTATGTTTTGTGCTCAGTTATTGGTGCTGGAGACAGTATCAAGCTCTCACGCCAACCTGTGGAACTTTGTTGTTGCTGCCAGAAAAAAACTATATAGAGGTACAATCACTAACGATGAATGTGACTGGGCGGTTAATGGCCGCAACAATCTGGTTTGACATTCAAATTGAGCTCAAGTTACAGGATGAACACCATCTAAAACAGCGGGTGTTTATCAGACGTGACGCCGTTCGAGAGTCAGATTGGCGACTGCTTTGCCGTCTTATGCTAAATGCTAGGTAACCTGAACTTCGCGTGTTAATCCCTTTCTTATACCAATTATCCTTATTAAGCTGTTTATTTTGAGGCGAGCAATTTTTGTCGATAATATCGCTACCACGCCTCGCAAGCACCGAGGTACCCACGTCCTGCAGGCAAGGCTAGCTGGTATTAAAGGCGGCCAATTTTGGAGGCTCCACTGCCAATAGTTATCCAGCTATTGGTACGTAACGTCGCGTTACCTAGAGGGTACAGATACCAAGATGGTAGGAGGGAGCCAAAGCAAACTATTCTTATACCAATTTGCTTAATTAAGTGGTCTATTTTGAGGCGAGAAAATCTTGATGATAACAAGGCAAAAATTTTGCTATTTAGTTGTTCTAAATGAGAAATTTTTAACGCTGTTAGCGTCAGATTTACTCCTTCAAATTGAACAAGTATTAAGTCAAATTGGTATTAGTACGCGTTTGCTATATCAGGAAGTGTAGCGGAGAGCTGGTAGCGCCTCCACTACAAAACTACTAGCCGAATCTTAGGCTATTTTTCTGGTGATAATATAGTCGGTGATGGGTTGTCGGTCATATCTGGAAAGTCTAGGGTGTAGTGCAGCCCTCTGCTCTCTTTGCGCTCTAATGCGCTGCGGATAATTAGCTCAGCGACTTGCACCAAGTTGCGCAGTTCTAATAGGTTATTGCTTACTCGGAAGTTAGCATAATAATCGTGTATTTCCTGTTGCAATAATTCGACGCGTCGCAAGGCACGTTCTAGCCGTTTTGTAGAGCGCACAATCCCTACATAATCCCACATAAATAGTCTTAATTCGTGCCAATTATGGGTGATCACCACTTCCTCATCAGAGTTACTGACGCGGCTTTCGTCCCAGTCAGGGAGAAGAGCAGGCGCTTTGCTGTCGTTTATTTTTGCCAAAATATCTTTGGCCGCTGCATGTGCGAAGACGATGCACTCAAGGAGCGAGTTACTTGCCATGCGATTTGCTCCATGAAGACCTGTATACGCAACCTCACCAATGGCATATAAATTGTCTATATCGGTTCGGCCGTTAAAGTCAGTCATTACTCCTCCGCAGGTGTAATGTGCAGCTGGAACAACGGGTATCGGCTCTTTGGTAATGTCCAACCCTACACTTAGACATTTAGCGTAGATAGTAGGGAAGTGTTCAATAATAAACTCTTTGTCTTTGTGAGAAATATCGAGATAAACGCAATTCGCGCCCAACCGCTTCATTTCATAATCGATTGCACGAGCAACTACATCTCGAGGTGCCAATTCTTCACGCTCGTCAAAGTCTGGCATAAAGCGTGTACCGTCTGGACGTTTTAACAGTGCACCTTCACCACGCATGGCTTCTGTGATCAAAAAGTTTTGTAATTCTGGATGGTATAAGCTCGTTGGGTGGAATTGATTAAACTCCATATTGGCGACTTTACAACCCGCGCGCCACGCCATCGCGATGCCATCACCGGATGACACGTCGGGGTTTGAGGTGTATAGATAGACTTTACTCGCGCCACCGGTGGCTAAAGCGACAAACTTAGCTGTAATACTTTCGACCCGATCCGCTTTACGGTTGTAAACGTAAACTCCTTTTATAAAGCTTGGGTTTGCGGTTTTGTCTTGGACTAAATCAATCGCATTATACTGTTCTAATATGTTAATTCTTGGATGTAGTTGTACTTGGCTAATTAAGGTGGTTTGCACAGCTTTGCCAGTGGCATCGGCGGCGTGCAAAATTCGGCGGTGACTGTGGCCACCTTCTCGAGTGAGATGAAATCGCTCTTTTCCTTTGCTGTCGACTTCCATATCAAACGGAACGCCCTGTTCTATTAACCAGTTAAGGCAATTTCTTGCATTAGAGGCTGTGTAGTGTACCGCTTCGCGATCACATAAGCCCGCACCTGCAGCAAGGGTGTCTTCGACATGAGACTCAATACTATCGTTTTTCTTATCAAATACCGCAGCAATACCGCCTTGAGCATATAACGTAGAACCTTCTTTTAAAGCACCTTTGCTAATCACTGTGACTTGGCAGTGATTCGCTAGGGATAAAGCGAGCGAGAGGCCAGCTGCGCCGCTACCGATAATAACAACATCGGTACTATGGTGAGTCGTATTTTTCATATTCGAAGATCTTAACTGTTTTTACGTTTAATTCTGTTATTTATATCACATCTGCTATCATAGAAGGCAGAGAGTTTGTTCCGTTTAATGAGAATCATTTAGAACTTTTTGTGAGATAGCTTACGCGTTAGCGCTAAAAAGCTGCCGTGAATTAGTACGCAAAGATGGATGAATTCGTTTATTTTAAAAAAAAATACAAAAAAACAGAACTTTTTATTCGGTACTAAGTCAGAGTAGCTGTAAATGATGGCAACTAGTTACGATTTAGAAAAATACAAAGAGGAGTACCGGCTCGAATGAGCGAGCAGGATTTAGATCTAAATATAGTTAAACGCGTTCAACAGGGAGATAAAAACGCATTCAACCTGTTAGTTGCTAAATATCAAAATAAAGTTGCAGCGCTGATTTCTCGTTATGTAGCAAATCAAGGCGATGTGGCTGATGTGGCACAGGAAACGTTCATTAAAGCTTATCGAGCGTTACCTAACTTTAGGGGAGAAAGCGCATTTTATACTTGGCTGTATAGAATCGCGGTTAACTGTTCAAAAAATTATTTAGTAGCGCAAGGCAGAAAACCACCTGCCAATGACGTAGATGCAGAAGAAGCAGAGTTTTATGATGGTGCTGATCAGCTAAGATCAAACGCATCACCTGAAAACTTGCTACTAAGTGATGAAGTAAAAGCAGTGATATTTAAAACGATAGACCGTTTACCCGATGATTTGAAAACCGCAATTACATTGCGTGAGATCGAGGGAATGAGCTATGAAGAAATCGCTGTTGTTATGGACTGCCCAGTTGGGAC
>NZ_RDBW01000033.1:0-68867 GCF_003934235.1 Pseudoalteromonas sp. J010
ACTGGTAGGAGGCGGTTTACCCGCCGAGCTGTTGGGTCTATCAAACAAAAAGAATAAAACAGTCTACTTTGTAACATCGCGAGGTAAACTCGCTCCCACCACGACATCAACAAAGTACTGCACTGGTAGGAGGCGGTTTACCCGCCGAGCTGTTGGGTCTCTCAAACAAAAAGAATAAAACAGTCTACTCTGTAACATCGCGATAAAACAGTCTACTCTGTAACATCGCGAGGTAAATTCGCTCCCACCACAACATCAACAAAGTGCTGGACTGGGAAGAGGTATTTTACCCGCCGAGCTGTGCATCTGTACGGCGTAAGAAATAGTAGGCTGTTCTTATTGTATTTTTGCTGGTGTGATCAACTATTCGGTTTTATGTAATAAGGGCTACATGGAAGGGCTAATTAACGATATGATTGACTAAAAACAGAGGGACTTAGTGTGTCATTTCATTTAATTGCGCTATTAGTTATATTTGCACTGTTTGGTACTTCAGCCACTTACCTAATTCGTTTTATGTACAGCTACTGGGTGAAAAAGCGGCTCGAAGTAAAGTACATTATCAATGCAAGTATTTGTGGGCTTTTAGTCATGCTTGTTTCTGTGATCAGTGAACTTGCACGATGATTTAAGTACTTGTCAGTTTAAAGTGGTACTGCTTGGCAAGTGTTGGCAATACATAGTGTTTGCACTGGCATCACTGGCTCACAACTCATCGCTGGTGCTTTTTCTTCGTTATCCAGCTTTTCTTGTCTGGTAATATTGGCGACGACTTTTTCAATTTCTTGTTCATTGGTATGTTTGGTCGAATAAATTATATATTCTCTTGGACCCCCACATGTCAATCGCTCACCTATACCAACCACTTTACATTGGTAGCTTGCATCACACTCAATACTAGCTCTGATATCTGAGAGCGTATATTGGCTATCTAGGCTACTTGTTACACTAGTTGATGTCATTTCACAGCCAGGTAGCACTATAAGGAGTGCACTGATGCAAGTGAGAGAGATAGCTAACTTCATTAATTGCCTCTAGTATGCAGAATGGTTCTTTTGGAGTTTAACACATTTATTTTCAACGCATTGTGTTGCCGGTTCAATTAAATGCTGACAGATACTCATCATTTGATTTTGCTTATTAAAAGCACGCTCAAGCTTTGTGATTTGATCCGCTAACTGCATTACTTGTTTTTCATTCGCAGACTTTGTTGAATACACCAAATAAGAAGAAGGGCCGCCGCAGGCTCGAGCGCCAACTGCGATCACTTTGCATTGTGTATTAGTATCGCAATTTTTGTCAGCACTTACGTCTTCTAGTGATTGTTTGTAGGCGGCAATATCTGAGCTATCTAGTTTTTGGCTGTCTACTTGGATGGCTAAGTTTGTCTCTTTGGGTTTTTTATCTTCAGCTTGTAGCCCGCTCTGCGGCTGTGCGTTAGCGGTATTTTGCGTTGTTACATCTTTTTTAATTGCTTCTCCCTGGCAGCCAAATAATAAAAATGTAACCAGTAAGGTGGGGATCATTTTGTTCATTATATGCTCTCCTCATGTTTGCTAATTAAACTACGCAAGTCCTTGAGGAATAGCAAGCTCAACAGCCTGTATCCTTACAGGCTGAAAAGGATTTATTTATAAACCGCCTTTGGTAAGTTTGTTCGGATCAAGTAATGACTTGAGCTCAGCTTCACTCAGATCGGTTTGCTCCGCAGCCACCTCGATGATAGGGCGGCCTTCTTTGTATGCTAGTTTGGCTATTTGTGCTGCTTTTTCATACCCGATCACAGGGTTTAGTGCAGTCACAAGGATCGGATTTTTTGCCAGAGCTTTTTGAATATTTACTTCATTAACTGTGAAGCTGGCAACGGCTTTATCAGCTAGAAGTCGTGCTGTGTTTGAGAGAATTTCGATACTCTGTAATACATTCAATGCAATCACTGGCAGCATCACATTTAGCTCAAAGTTACCAGATTGCCCAGCAACACTTATTGTGGCGTCATTACCTATCACTTGAGCACTGGCCATTGCTGCTGCTTCTGGAATAACGGGGTTTACTTTTCCTGGCATAATGGAAGAGCCGGGTTGGAGCGCCTCAAGCTCAATTTCACCTAATCCAGCGAGGGGACCAGAATTCATCCAGCGTAAATCGTTAGCGATTTTCATTTGCGCCACGGCAAAAGTTTTAAGTTGTCCAGAAAGTCCCACAATCGCGTCTTGTGAACCGATATGGTAAAAAAAGTTACTGCCTTGGCTAAATCGGATCCCGATGTTAGTGCTCAGGTTTTGGCTAAATAATTTCGCGAACTGTGGATCGGCATTAATACCTGTGCCTACCGCCGTTCCACCTTGACCTAACTCGTACACTTTTTCTAATGAATGAACAATTCCCTGACAAGCGTTATCTACTTGCGCTTGCCAGCCACTTAATGCCTGTGCGAATGTCACAGGCATTGCGTCCATTAGATGAGTTCGGCCGGTTTTGACATGATGACCGACTTGTTCTGCTTTTTGTTCAATACTACGAGATAAGTGTTTTAGTGCGGGTAATAGGTCATATACAGCAGTAATTGCACTACTGACATGAATGGCTGTTGGTATCACATCATTCGAGCTTTGACCCATATTAACATCGTCATTAGGGTGTACAGTCAGTCCGCTAAGTTGTGAGGCTAATGTGGCTATCACCTCATTGGCATTCATATTTGAACTGGTGCCAGAACCAGTCTGAAAGACATCAACTGGGAATTGATCTAAGTGTTTGCCATCAATTAGCTGTTGGCAGGCAGTCACTATTGCTTTTGCTTTGTCACTTGGTAGATGGCCAAGGGATTGGTTGGTTTCAGCTGCAGCTTGTTTGATGTAGGCCAGCGCTTTGATAAAGCTACTTGGCATGGTGATACCACTAATAGGAAAGTTGTTTACTGCACGCTGTGTTTGCGCCTTGTAGAGCGCATGCTCTGGAACATCTAGTGTTCCCATACTATCGGATTCTTGACGAAAAGTAGTCATCGTTGCTCCTAATAAAAAGGGTTAAACTGCTGGCAGGTTTGGCACGCATCTCGCTGGAGCTTAAGAAATTGCTGCGACGAAGTATGGTGATGTTTATAAAACCGTTTTAATGCCAGCAAAGGCTTGAATAATTGATCCATACATTGCTTACGTATGGCTGTATCAACGAGAGGATCGGCAATCTGCTCTAATAGCTCAGATAATGTATTTCTGAGATAAAACTCTTGCAGCAGCGGGTTATTGTGGCGCTCATACCATTTAGCCATGTCTATTCCTGCTGAGATATATTCAGCAACTAAGAGCGGGGCCTCTAGTTGTGGCCGCTGGCAGTGGCGATTAAGCTTCGCACGGTAAGTCTGTAATAAAGTAGCAAGCTGCATAGATACAAAACCAAACGATGTAATGATAACAATTATCATTACATCGTTTGGTTAGCAATTCAAGCTTTTGTATTTACCCTACCAAACTTGAGTTTGGTATTCAGCATAGCAGCTCACTATGAGTCTGAAATGAATTTAAAAAGTGAGTGTTAATTATAACCAAGGAGATACTGCTGTTCGGAATGTTCTTTTTCTTGCTCTTCAAGCTGCATAAGATTAGCGACTTCTTGCCGATAGGCGCGGCTTTTGGTGAACGCGTTTTTTCGCTGCTTCAGGACAAGTCCTTCGCTTTTTAGTTGGCTAGGCATTTGGGTGATCTCTGAAATTTTCATGCTCGCTTCTCCTCTTAGTACTCTTTAAACTTAGCAGAAGTCGTACCAAAATAAATTTCTTTCTGAGTTTTAATCATTTAGTGAAACTTTGGGCTATTTACCTTGCAATTAATATAAAAGCTTGCCTCAATGAGGCGCATAATTTGATCAAAATAGTGCAAACGAGATGACAAAACCTTACTCTCAAGCGTGTGAAAACAATAAACATCCGATTTTAGAAAAGCTTACTCCTTATCTAAGCAAGCCTTTGGAAGTCCTAGAGATAGGCTCTGGTACGGGTCAGCATGCAGTGCACTTTGCTGCGGCATTACCGCATTTAATATGGCAAACAGCAGATAGAGAGGTCAATCACGCTGGTATTTATGCGTGGCTGGATGACGCAGAGCTTGAAAATGTTTTACCGCCATTGGCGCTAGACTTACACCATGGGTGGCCTATTAATCAGCGTTATGATGTGATTTATACCGCTAATACCTTGCACATTGTGTCATCGACCCTCGTGGAACGTTTAATCACTGGAGTAGGACAACACCTTAAAGAAAGCGGCTACCTGATAGTTTATGGGCCGTTTAATTATCAAGGCGAATTTACCAGCGAAAGTAATCGAGAGTTTGATGCCTATCTAAAGTCGCAAGACCAGGATAGTGGTATTCGCGATCAAGAATGGGTATTGGCGCTTGCTAAAGAGCAAGGACTTACACTACAGCAAGACTATGCGATGCCGGCTAATAATCGCTTATTGGTGTTTAAACGGTAGCTTTGCTTGGCACTCGATAAAGTAATGCTCGAGTGCATCAGCTTCGCGCTTGGTAAAATCTTCAAGCGCCTGCTGAAAGTCAGGTTGAAATAAGCGGTGATACGATTGTCTCCACACCGGCTCAAAGCCCCTCACCAGCTTATGCTCACCCTGAGCACCGGCATCAAAGACTGCAAGTTGGTTAGCAATGGCGTACTCTATACCTTGATAGTAACACAGCTCAAAATGCAAAAAGTCGTAACTATCCTCAATCGCGCCCCAATAGCGACCATACAAGGTGTCACCATCCACAAGGTATAAACTAGTGGCAATAATGTCGTGGTTTAAATAGGCACAGCAAAGGCGAAACTTATCTGGCATTGAGGTGATAACTTGCTGGAAAAAGTCGCGCGAGAGATAGCCTTGGTGTCGTGAGCGTTTAAGGTAGGTAAGTTGGTAGCTGAGAAAAAAGGCATCGAGCTGTGCTGCGCTTATTTCTTTGCCATCAATCCAACTGATATTAATACCTTGGGCAGTCACGGCTTGGCGCTCTTTTGTGACCATTTTACGCTTTCTTGATGTGAGTTGCGCGAGAAAATCTTCGAACCCTGCGTAACCTTTATTGTGCCAATGGAATTGTACATTGCGGCGCATCGTTAAATGACTTTGAGCGAGTAAGTCGCTTTGTTGACAAAAATTAATATGGACGCCACTAATACCCAGTGGAGCGAGGCTCGTGAGCGTCGCGTTAATATATTCAAGTAGATCAGCAGAGGGTGCTTTAGTTAAGATCCTTGGTCCCTGCGTGGGCGTAAAGGGGACGCCACACAGCCATTTAGGATAATAATCTACTCCATGACGCTCGTAGGCTTCAGCAAAAGCCCAATCAAAAACGTACTCGCCATAAGAGTGCGATTTAATATAACCTGGCAAAATCGCAATTAACTCACCTTGGCGTTCAATCATTAGATGATGAGGTATCCAGCCCGTTTCTTTACTGGTGCAGCCGCTTAACTCTAATGCAAGCAGCCACTCGTAACTTGTAAATACATGTGGTGGTGAAACACGTTCCCACTGCGCTTCTGTCACTTCTGTCAGAGAATGAATAAATCTGTGTTGGTACTCAGTCATTGTGGCCGTCAAAAAATGCGAGCAGTGCTTGCTCAAAGTTGCTGTAATCAGGGTTAAATGTGATCCGTGCCAAAGGTTTGTGTTGCTTCATGTTTTCTTCGTGACGCTCACCAAAATAGATAGTTTTACCAGTGCGGCAGTTAACGAAGGCTTGGTCTTTTAAGTGGTAACTGGTGCAGTTACGATAAGGGCCTTTTTGGCCATAAAAAATATGATCAGTTGGCTGTAAAATACCAATATGAGACATATCGACAATGTTGTCGGCTCTCACGCTCCGATAATTCACACCCAGCTTAGTCGATGGCGTTTCCGAGTAGATAAATTGGGTCAATGCTGACTTAGGTTGCCACTTTTCGAGTAACTTTGCCGTTGCATGATTGTCTATGGTGGTATCAACATCGCTATAGCTGATAAACATCGGTACATTTGGCAAAGTAGAGAGTGATTTGAGTGGTGCCATAGCCTGATGGGCCAACGTTGCGCCATGCCACGGGAAAGATTCATATTTGGCGAAATCCAAATCAGCGTCTTCATCTATCCAATTGACAAATGGCACGTAATCAATCCATTTGGCGAGCCAACCATTCTTATTATGTGGCTCTGTAGCGGGAGAGATCAGTGCAACAGCTTCTAAATTATTGGGCTTATGCTTCGCTATGCTACTAAGCATCAAAGCGGCACCTGTAGAATAGCCAAGTACGGAAAAATGCGTAAAATCTTTGCTCGTCTGTGAAATGGCATAATCTGTATGTGCTTGCCAATCGTCGATATCGACTTCGGTTAAATCACTCGCTGCGGTGGCGTGACCTGGCAATAACATGGTTCTGACATTGTATCCTGCTTCATAGAGCGCTGCTGCGAGATAGTGAAAAGTAAAAGGAGAGTCAGTTAGCCCATGGATAAGCAGCACAGCCTTATCTTTGTTGTCATGGTCAAGTGTAAATGGCGCAATCAGATCACTTACCTTCGGGTTTGTAAGATTCAGCAATCTTGCTGTCGGTGTCATTAACGGGCATGGTAGTGCGGCGCGAGGATTGCGATTTTCAATAACTGTTTTGGTCGAGCGAATATAATCGTCAAAGCTAGTTATATTCGTTATATCAATAGTGACAGGACCTTTATCAATTGCTTCACGAAATAACCCTGATGCTTTGCTTTTGGTGAATAGCGACATATCACTTACTTGGGATGTGCAATCTTGGGCAATGGCCAAAGGTGAAACAAGCAAGCTACAAGCTAGTACTGTGGAGGTGAAGTAGTGACGCATATTCAATCCTTTTAAGCTATAGGTTTGAAGCAGTATAGCGAGATCACGTGACAATAAAAACGCTCAACGGATCGGTAATATGCGTTTTGCAAAAGTTTGCTTTAGGACAATCGTTGATTCAATCCCGCTAATGACCTTACAGGCGCCCAGTTGATGTTTGGCAAATTGCTCATAACTAGGTAAATCCTTTGCTACGATTTCCAATAAATAATCATAACTGCCAGAGATCACAGAACAGCTGATCACCTGATCTTCAGATTCTACGTGTTGTTCAAATAACTGGGCAGCAGCTGCGGTATTTTCACTGAGTTTTATAAACGCATAAACCAAGATACTCAAATTAACTTGCGTTCTATCTAGTGCAGCATGATAACCAGAAATCACCCCTGTCTCTTGTAACCGCTTTACGCGTCGTAGACAAGGGGTATCAGAAAGGTTGGCTTTTTCAGCGAGTGAGGCATTACTCAAACGGGCATTATGTTGTAAAGCGGCCAGGAGCAGTTTGTCCTTAGCATCAAGATTTTCTGACATAAGCGAAATAAAAGAGTGATTATTGCTAATCAGTATTAAACTTTTAGAGAAAATTGGCAAATTATGCTCTTGGTGATTTGTTAGCCTTAATAATGGAATAATCACGAGAAGTAATCATGAGTTCATTAGCCGTACAATTTGATGCTTGGATCAGAGGGCAGTTTGTTGACATAAACGATAAGCTTGAGCACCTTTACTGGCAGCAACAAGATAAAGCGAACGTTGAAGGCGTTGGCGAAGCACTAAAAATACAGTTACAAGAAGAAGGTAATCGACTGATCCAAGCCTTATTGGAGGAAGGCAATACCGATGAAGGATTTGATCAAGCTTTTGATTTATTAGGCAATGTTGGGCTTTTTATGGCCGCATGTCGGCGTCATGAAATTACCGAACCAAGTCGCGAACACGTTTCGCCATTAAAACAAGCTTCTGCACTTGCTATGCACATTGGTGCCTCTTTGGGGGTTACACCAAGGTTTGCTACCGCACATCTCACTACCCATAATCGCGCAGTGAATGGGGTATATAAACGCTTTACTTCACACCCCGCAGAGCGCTTATTTATTGACTATAATACTCAGGCTATTCTTGCCTATAAACGAGCGTCCGAATCGCTAATGAAGGTACATCATTTAGGCATTTCTCATCCCATGTCATTGGTGCTACTCAAACAAGTTAAGCAAGCGCTGCTTGAAGTAATAGAGTCTAATCGAGCATTGTTTAATGCCTTAGACGCTGAAGCGTTCTTCTATGTGGTGCGCCCTTACTACAAACCATACCGAGTTGGTAAAGAAGTCTATCGTGGCGCTAACGCTGGAGATTTTGCGGGTATCAATGTTATCGATATGATGTTGGGATTGTGTCCAGCTAATGATATTAGTTATGGTCAAATGCTGGTGGAAAAATTCTTATTTATGATGCCTGAAGATCAAGCTACATTACGAGAGTGTATGCGTACACCTAATCTTATGGATGCTTTTTTGGCAGCATTGAATACACCAAAGCGTGAGTGGTTTGCGCCTGCTGCTAATTTGTTTGTGCAAGTATGTAAACTCCATGGCGATACAGCTATTCAGCATCATAATCAACTGGTAGAAAAGTATATTGCCAAACCTTCGCAGGCGATGCAGCAACAGCATTTGAGTAAGGTGACAGCCAGTGGTCCACCTTTAGAAGTCCTATTGCAGCAGCTTGCGGACTTGCGCGATCGTAGGGCGGCGGCTAACCGCGACGATATCTTTACACGATACAATGACTTGAAACGACTGCGTGAGGCGCTAGGAGAACAGAATGACAACCTTTAAAGATGATTTTCACTTAGCGCCTGGCCATTATTTATTAAGTCACTCAGTTGGTCGTATGTTGAAATCAGCCGAGGCTGATTTTCAACAGAAGTTTATTATGCCATGGCAGCAGCAGAATCAAGAACCTTGGCAGCAATGGCTCGATGGTATCGAGCGATTTACCAGTGCACTGGCTGAATTGCTGAGCTCAGAAGCTAGGCTATTTTGTCCACAAACCAATTTGTCTAGCGGCTTAACAAAGTGGGCGATGAGCTTGCCTGAGAGTGGTATTCGCAAAGTTCGTGTATTGATGAGTGAACAAGATTTCCCGAGCATGGGATTTGCGCTACAAAATGCGTTGGATAATGTCGAGATTGTGTATATTCCAGAGTCATTTGATATGTATGATCTTGCGGTATGGCAGCAATATATCGATGAGCAAATTGATTGGGTTTTTGTGAGCCATGTATACTCCAATAGTGGCCAGCAGGCACCGGTGGCTGAAATTATTCAATATGCAAAACAACAGGGTTGTCGCACCATTATTGATATCGCTCAGTCACTTTGTGTGCTGCCTATAAACTTAAATAAGTGGGATGCTGATTGTGTCGTAGGATCTTGTGTTAAATGGAGTTGTGCAGGTCCCGGGGCTGGTTTTATGTGGGTGAATAAAAGTATCCTACCTTATTGCGAACCAAAAGATGTTGGCTGGTTTTCTCATCAAAACCCATTCGAGTTTAATATCCATCATTTTGAACCTAATGAGAGTGCGCTACGCTTTTGGGGAGGCACACCAAGCGTTGCGCCATATATCTATGCAGGTCATAGCCTGAATTATTTTGTAAACGTAGGTATTAACACGGTGCGTGAACACAACGTTACCTTGTTGGCAAAACTCCAAAAGGCATTACCTGAATTTTATTACTCTCCGACAGATCAGAGTATGTGTTCTGGAACCGCTATTCTAGATTTTGGGCCATATCATGAACAAGTCAGATCGCGTCTTAAGCAAGCCAACATTGCAGTTGATAATAGACGTTACGGTATCCGTGTTTCACCTCACATTTATAACGATCAGGCAGATATTGAGGCGCTGCTTCATGTTGTTAATTAGCGACCGAGACCCAAAGCGCGCTTTGTTTTCTTTTTCACAGAGCGCCAATGGGTCATTGGTTGTTTAGGCGCATTTGCGATTAACGCATCGAAATCAATGTCGCTTGCAGGCACTTCTCCTTGATGTGCCAATATCAAGGAGTGAGGCTGCAATGCTTTTACTTTGGCTAGCGACAATCGATATAATCGAGGATAGAAGACTGGAAAGGGTGCAACAAACTGCCCTTTTACCTTGACGGTCAAATCTGCAACATACATACGCCCGCTAGGTTGATGTAGTAAGCTAATGTCTCTGTCGGTATGGCCAGGGGTATGAATAGCTTGCCACTGCTCGAAATAAGGCAGCTTATCACCATCGGCCAAGAAAAAGTCTGGTGCAAGGCGTCTTGGGTACCACAGGTTACGTTTCGCTTTACGCTTTCTTCCTGCAACCCATAGAGCCAACGCCATATCAGAAAGGTGCATCATGACACCATCGATACCACGATACCACTGACTGGGTGCATTTGCCGTCGCTATTTTAGCACCCGTGAGTTTTCTGAGTTTGTGCGCACCACCGGCATGATCTGGGTGCATATGTGTGACGACAATAAGTTTGAGTGCACTAAGAGGTTTTTGTAGTTGCTGAATAAAATGACAGACCACGTCAACATCGGCACGACAGCAACCATCAAGTAACAGTAGCTCTGAGCCGTGCTCAACCAAATAAATATGTTGAATATAACCTTCTAAGGTATGGATTTTCATTAGTCACACTCATATCCTAATCAGATATCAACATAGCATAGGTTAAAGACATCTGACCAGTTGTCATGTGAACGTGATAAATCTCAGGCATAAAAAAACCGCAATTAAGCGGTTTTCTTATAAGTCATGGCGGAGGGGGAGGGATTCGAACCCTCGATAGGGCTACAAACCCTATACTCCCTTAGCAGGGGAGCGCCTTCAGCCACTCGGCCACCTCTCCGGCGCAATACTTTAAAAATGGCGGAGAGATAGGGATTTGAACCCTAGATACGCTATTAACGTATGCCGGTTTTCAAGACCGGTGCTTTCAACCACTCAGCCATCTCTCCATGGGCAAAGATAATACTTAGCGATTTAAGCGCTGTAAACCATTTTTAAACTGTTTGCTTAAAAAATGTTCTAAAAATAGGTTTTTTTTAAAATTGTGCCAGAAATTAGCGGTTTGACAGGGAGGTTTTATCAAAAGTACTGGTTGAAGTGATGCTTTTGTGGTCTATTTAAACAAATGCTGACGAGAGCATGGCGGGTTGGGACGCCATGCTCTGTGCAGACTTACTTATACATAATCACGTCTTTTAACGCTAAGTGTTGACCACAGACTGCGAGCCACTTCGTCAAATTGAGTCGACGTTGTTTCGTTGCTTGCGTTTGGTTAAGCGTGTTTTGTGATGGGCTGCAAGGCGCAGCTGAATTAAGCATGTCTGGCTCCTAATTAAACTATGGTTGAAAACAAGGCTATTTTGCACGCAATTTGTTTAAATTTAAAACGATAAAAATTACTGTTTTCGGATAAAAATAACTAATGTATTTTGTGTTTTTTCCTGTTTGTAAAATTGTGATTTTGCATATTTATGCGAGTGGGTATTTACCTTGTGTTTGATTAACTTCAATTAAATCATTTGTTTGGTTTTCTTTGTTTGGTGAGCCAATTGTTTTATTGGTTGTTTATTCATATAAGTTGATTTTTTGTATTTGAGAGGCTTTATGCTGGTGGTGGTTAACCCTTTATCGGGTGCTGAGGGAGATGCGCAGATCGCATGGTTAAAGCAACAATTAAAACAACAGCAGATAACGGCAACTTGGTTTAATACCACCGGCAACTTTGTATCAGACAGAGATGCAATAGTAAAAGCGACGACGACAGGGACGACAGTAGTAGTAATTGGTGGAGATGGCACCTTACACTTAGTTGCCAACGCCATCGCTCGGCGTAATAATCCACTCGCCTTGCTTCCTGCTGGCACGGGTAATGATTTTGCACGGCAGTTTAACTACTCCAAAGCACAGTGGCGAGCTGCCGTATTTTCAGATCAAGTTACCAATATTGACTTGGGTAAAGTAGATAGCCGCTGGTTTGTTAATGTTGCAGGCGTTGGGTTTAACGCGCATGTAATGAATAATTTGGGGCAAAAGAAGCGCTTGGGAAAGCTTAGCTATACCTATGCGGGATTAATTTCGCTATTTAGTGCAAAATCAATCTGCTATCACAGTAAAACATGGCCTGAGCACGGTATGATGCTGTTGCTCGCCAATGGTAAACACTTTGGTGCAGGGCTAACTCCTGCGCCTATGGCCAGCTTGAATGATGGGCAATTGGAGCTGCTGTGGTTTACACCGAAAACACATTGGCAGCGGGTGGTCGTATTTGCCAGTATGTTGCTTAAGCGCCATATTGGCGCGAAAAATGTGCATCACGACCGTATTACCGAACTTTGTATAGCACAAGCGGGATATGATATTGAGGCCGATGGTGAGATTGTTGGGCGCACACCAGCAACCATCACATGTTGCCGCCAAGCGTTGAGCATAAAAAAAGCGCCATCATAAAATGGCGCTAAAAAGTAAGAAGCCAAAGTATTGGTAAAACCTCAACTTCTAACTGGGGACCGAATGGACAACCATGTGTAAATGCGATCCAAAGGAGTTAATACAATTGCATTGCCAAGGATGACCAAAATAAATCCAATGAACGTATTTTGTTGCCATTCAAAGCCTTCAAACAAAGTGCTCAACGCTACAGCAACAAACGGAAATAACACAATTAAATAACTGGCTTTCTCTGGACCAATATTCTTGAGCAAAGAGAAATAACAACCAAAAGCAATGACGGTGCCAAATACACTAAGATAAATAAGTGACCACCAATAAGATGCAGGAGCTTGGTTGATAAATTGATGCTCACTGAAGGCCACATAAGTGGCCAGCATGATGGCGCTATATAGCATACCCCAAGCATTTCCTGCCATTACATCAATTTGCTGGTTTGAGTTACGCACGCTCACCATATTGCCAAGTGACGCGACTACTGTTCCCGATAGAGCTAATAATAACCCCATGAAGGCATCGCTTTGCAAATCAAATGCGACCAAATCGTGCCAAAATAAGCTGACTATACCAAGCGTGCCGAGCGACGCACCAAAGTAAATACGTTTGGCAATTGGCTTGGCAAAAAACAGCTTTGTATTAATGATATTGACGACTAGCAATAAAGAAAATGCAATCGAAGCCATTGCCGAATTTAAATGTGCTTGAGCCCAATACAGAAATAAATAGTTAGCACCAAAGTTACACAGAGCGAGTAAAATAAAAAAGCCATGATCGCGGCGGCAAAAGCGCATCGGCACCCGTTTGTAAAAAACAAATACCCACATACAGATCGCCGCAAGACCAAAACGGTAAAATAGCGATACAAACTCATTAACGTTGCCTAGCTGATACTCGATGGCCAGCCAAGTTGAGCCCCATATCAACACGGTAATAGTATAGAGAAACAGATTTTTCATGATCGGCTCTAAATTAAAACAACAGTAGATGTGCGTAGTGTACGCTGCTATTCTGTATAAGCTATATACAGAATTTGTTATTTTAAACCTATACAGATTATTTTATTTATGAGTACAGTGATCGAGCGTCAGCAATCCGCTTTTTTATATCAACAAGTAATCCAAATGATTTTATTAATGGCGGAGCAAGCGTCTATTTTGCCGGGAGAAAAACTGCCATCACTTCGCGCAATGGCGCAAAATCTGAATGTCAGTATTCCAACAGTTAAGCAGGCCTACCAAACACTAGAGGCGCAAGGAAAGGTCATCGCGAAAGAAAAGTCAGGTTATTTCTTATGTGAAGATCCTCCTGTAAAACATTCACCGAAACGCGCAAGATTGCCAGCCAACCCTGTCGTTGTGAATAAACAAGCATTGATTGAGCAGGTGTACTGTGGCATTCATCAATCGCACGCTGTGCCACTGGGGATTGCAAATCCAATTGCGATCGCAGGTACGGAGCAGGTGCTTGCAAAAATAATGCGCCGAGTGATGAAAGAAGCTGGCAGCGAGTTGATTAATTATGGTCCGATGGATGGTTTAGATAGTTTAAAAAAACAAATAATACGGCGTTATTTGGATATGGGGCTGGCAGTTAGCATGGATGAGCTGGTTATTACTAATGGTGCTCAAGAGGCGCTGGCAATTGCGCTACAGGCGGTAACACACCCCGGTGATGTCATCGCTATCGAGTCGCCATGCTATTTCGGCATTGTTGAGCTAGTAGAAAACTTAGGGCTGAAAGCAATTGAAATACCAGTGTGCCCTGACGATGGTATTTGGCTTGATGATTTAGAGAAAGCTTTGGATAAACATGATATTCGTGCTTGCGTCTTTTCTACCAGTATAAGTAACCCGCTGGGAAGTTATATGCCAGATGTTCGACGCGCGCAATTAGTGGAGTTACTGGAGCAGCGAGAGGTGGTGCTGATAGAGGATGATGTATATGGCGATCTCTACTTTACCGAACAGCGTGGTATACCTGCGCAGGCTTACAGTAAAAAGGGGTTAGTGATCACCTGTGCTTCTTTTTCAAAAACGGCAGCACCAAGCTACCGAGTTGGCTGGATGGTAGCGTCGCAATTTAGTGCAAAAGCGAAGCGTATCAAACGCGCATTGAGTTGTTCATCCTCTTTGATGAACCAATGGGCTTTAGCGGATTTTCTCAGCTCAGGAGGATACGAGCGCCACTTAAAGCTCGTTCGCAAACGGCTCATTGAAAATCGCGATCGCATGATCCTTGCGGTAAATTTTGCATTTGGGGATGAGGTTCGTGTTAGTCGCCCCAAAGGTGGGTGCGTGCTGTGGCTAGATTTGGGTAAGCAAGTAGATGGCGCTGTTTTATTCCAGCAAGCGTTAGCAGCAGGTATTAGCATTACACCTGGCACGCTTTTTAGCGCGAGTAAAAAATATCAAAACTGTATTCGTATAAGCTATGGCTTACCATGGTCAGATGAATTGGAACAAGCCATTGTGACATTGGGTAAACTGGCTGAAATACAAAGAAAAAGGGGGGATCTGACCCCCTTTAGTGGTATTACTTAAATTTAAATAACTGATAGGCGGACATCTCAGGAATAGCGTTTGCAACAATGGCTTCGTGATGGGCTATCTGCTCAAACTCACCACATAAGCTGTCGGCTTTTTGCTCGATGGCTTTTGCTTGTTGTGTCACTTTGGTCTCTATTTGTGTCGCAAAGTCTTCCATACGTTGCTCAAAAGCACTCATATCACCATTTGAGTTTGACATTTCAGTGCCAATCGTCACAAGTAAGCTGCCGATTGATTGCATCATCGCCCCTTTGATAACGGTTTCTACTTTTTCATTAAATTGCTCATCAAAGTTACTACCAAAGTCATCGAAGGTTTGTTTGCCCATGACGAATGCACCTTGTTGGTAAAATGTGTCGTGCACTTGGGTTTCAAAATCGTTTATCACTGCATGAATATCATCGAGATTGGTAAGGTTGAATGTTGTGGCAACCTCGTTGAGCGCAACTCCTGCTAGTTTGATGCCCTCAAAGGCGATATTGGCAACTTGGGGCAGTCGACCCCTTAATTGTTCACTATATTGCGTTAGCATCGCTTGTTGTTGTTGATTGAGGGGTATAGTGTCGCCATTGAGCGTAAGGGTTCCTTGACTGGTGATCTCTGCTGTTGCATGGCTTGTTGTGGTGATAACTAAATTATCCGGTGTGATACGAACGTCATTTTGAAACTCGACTTCACAATTTTCATCGTTAAAGGTAACGGTATGCTGTTCATGCGCTGCAATTGTGGTGCTCATCATTGTTGCGGCGGTTAGTAAGATAATTTTATTCATGGTCAATCCTTATTGGCTCAGTGACAAATATGACATTACAAAAAAGGTGCCAATTAATAAGTTTAATATAATCAAAGTGTTGCGATTTTTAGGTGTGGAATGAAGTGTTTAAAAAATAATGGGATTGACTAAAATTTAGCTATTCTTATCACTTTCTACAATCCGATAAAAATTTTTTATTGTGAAGACAAAAAAGTCTCACTTTTCAGAATGCAAATTTAACGCTAAATAGTGATCTTGAGAGACGGTTCTCATTTTATTAATGACTATATTATTTGGAGTAAGTTGTGGGTAAGACATTCTCTTACGATGCGCTTGATGATGATTTTGCTGATGATGAATTTGAAAAGTTGGGTCGTAACCAACATGATAAGCAAAAACGTAAAGTCAAAAGAAAGCTAGACGACTACTTAGAGCAAAAACGCCTACGTAGAAATCTAGGCGACGATGATTTCGACTATATTGACGATTGATATTGTACGTCTATCACGAATAAAGTTGTGAATACTATTATCGCTAGATAATAGGGTGGTTGGATGACGTAAGGCCAGAGGTATAAAGGCCTGAAACGGATTACACACCAGCTCACAGACCTCATAAGCAGCCGCATACGCGGCTGTTTTGTTTAGTCTTTGAATGACTGGTGACAGTCTTTGCAGCCCTTCGCCCAGTCTTTAAATGCTGAAGCGATGATCTTCTTATCACCTGATTCTGCAGCTACCGCTAATGCTTGTGCGTATTCGGCAAACTTTTTGGCTTTGCCATCAAACTCAGCACGGTCTGACCAAATGGCCGGTAGTGCGTCAGTGCTTCCTTTATCTGAACCTTCGATAAAAGCTTCCCATGGCATTTTTGATAATTGTGCAGCATTTTGTGCGCGTTGCTTAAATGCTTCAGCATCGAAAGGTACTTTGCCCTTTAACATGTCCCCCATGTTACCGATTTGGAAGCGGATCAGCTGGAAAGATGCTTGACGGTATTGAATGGCATCTTCCGCAGATTCAAACATGGTGTTCGCCTGTGCGGTTGCCGCAAGGCAGCTTAATAGTGTGACGGTAAGTAGTTTCTTCATAGTCATAAACCCCTAATTATTTTCCCTATTGTCAGTGTAACTTTTAAATACAAGCAAACAATTGCGATGAATGTCATCGATAATTTACCGATGTTAGCTCTCAATATCTTTGAATATCATACCTCGACGCATGCTACGGGTAGCAAGAAAAATTTCTGCTAGCAAGGAAACAAATGCACCAATCAGTAAAACCATTGCAGCGATAAAGCAAGCTGACAGCGTAATGCCAAGTGGCATACTGTACAAGTGTGACATGAACAGGAGCATAACCACGGCACAAACTAAAAGTGCACTAAGGACGCTCATACTAAATGCGATATGAATAAAGCGAGAGCGCTTTAATAAAGCTCGCATTTCACGACAAAAGTGCATTTTTAGCTCTTCGTCTTGTGTGCTATTGATTTTTCTATCTAGCAAGCGCGCTCTGTCAGTAATTCTCGCTAACCGATTTGACAGTACCCCTAAGGTCGCTGCAATCCCTGTTATTAAAAACACCGGTGCCACAGCGGTTTGAATCACTTTTGCCATGGTAAGAATGCTAACAACATCAGGCGTCATGGTAGTACCTCATTAATTCCAGCGAAGTTTTGATAATGTGTTTGGCTGCTCACCAATAAGTGTCTGTAATACGTTATTTTGCTCATCGAGTAATATTAACCTGGGTATCCCTTTATTTGCATAGCTGTTGTAAATCGTACGGTTAGGATCAGCGACAAAGTGGATAGGTAGTGCTTGGGTATCATTGAACTGTTTCAGTGTAGTCTGATTTTGCTCGCGGCCAATGGCAATAATCGTTAAATTTGACATGTTGAGTAATGAAGACGCTTGCAACTCGTCCAATAGCCGCTGTGAGTCAGAACACCAAGTTGCAAATAATATCACCAGTTTTTTGTGCTCAGCTTCAAATGCGACTTTGTTATCGTTAATATCGGTTAGGTTTAGATGTTTAAAGCGCTCGCCCACTTGAATATAGGTTTGATACCCAGATGCAATCGGTGCTTCATGAGACGTGCTGCATCCGTTTAGCCCGGTTGTGAGCAAAGTAGCAAGCAGCAAGGGTTTTATTATTGTTTTCATGCTTTGTCCTATGAGCGTGTGAGTATTTTTGAAGTATGGCGTGTATTTAAGTATATTGCCCCACTTGGATAATTTCTTAAAGCCTAATTGCTAACGCAGATTGGTATCACCTTCGTCACTATGATTTATCTTTCGTTATTTGGACTTGCGTTTATTGCTGCTACCTTACTTCCTGCCTCCTCTGAGCTAGCACTCAGCGGCTTGGTGACACAACAACAAGGTGAGTTGCTGTGGTTATGGGTTGCGGCAACAACTGGTAATTTGCTTGGGAGCTGTGTGAATTATTATTTAGGGTGGTTTATCGTCAAGTGGCGAGATAGACGGTGGTTTCCAATTTCTCAAAAGCAGTATGATAGCGCATGTGCCCACTTTAACCGCTATGGTAAGTTTTCATTGTTATTTGCGTGGCTGCCTATTGTTGGCGATCCGTTGACCGTGGTGGCAGGTTCTTTAAGAACGTCATTTACTTGGTTCTTTTTATTAGTGGCGCTTGGAAAAGGAGTACGCTATGCGCTCGTGATATTCCTTGCCTTACAGGTGATGTCATAAGGCAAGGAAGGACAACGTTATTTACAGCTTATTTCGATGCCAATCGAGAGTCAAAGAAACCGAGTCTGCAAATCTGAGTGCATGAGGCTTATCCACAGTTACTTTTGCATAAGTAACATCTTCGTGACGATGGCACTCAGACAGAATGTCGGCAACCAACTTTTCAAGTAACAAAAAATGCCCTTCTTCAACCACGGAGATAACCGCTTTAGTCACGGTTTTATAGTTCAGCGCGTGGGTGACATTATCGTGGTCTAAGCATGCCGTATCCGCCGGATAGTGGATCTCAAGGTTGATAACGACATCTTGCTTTTTTTCTCGCTCTTCAGGGTTAAAGCCAATAAAAGTGCGAAGTCTTAGATTTGTTACTTTAATGATGGCATTGGACATACAGTACTTATCCTTTCACTAACTGCAAAAACTCGTTACGTGTTTTAGGGTCGCTTCTAAAGTTACCAAGCATAACCGAGGTGCGCATGCTGGAGTTTTGCTTTTCTACGCCACGCATCATCATGCACATGTGTTTAGCTTCAACAATGACACCGACCCCTTTGGCGCCTGTTACTTCTTCCACAGCTTTGGCAATTTGGTGGGTAAGTTGCTCTTGGATTTGAAAGCGTCGTGCAAACATGTCAACAATACGTGCAAACTTTGATAATCCAAGTACTTTGCCATTTGGAATATAAGCAATATGACAACGCCCCACAAAAGGCAGAAGGTGGTGTTCACACATGGAGTACAGTTCAATATCTTGGATCAGTACCATGTCATCTGCATCTGAGGTAAACACAGCATTATTGGTGATTTCATCCAATGTTTGTCGGTAACCTTGAGTCAGATACTCCATTGCCTTTGCTGCTCGTTTGGGGGTATCTAGTAATCCCTCTCGACCCGTATCTTCGCCAACGGCTGCTATGATTGATTTATAACTCTGTTGTAATTCGTCTTGCATAATGCGCTACCTCAAATGACGACCGCCGTCGATTTGTATCGTACGACCCGTCATGTAATTACTATTTAAGATCATTTCAACGCTGTTAATGACTTCTTTGCTCCCAGGCTCTATTCCCATGATAGACTTTTTCAATGTTTTTGCTTTGTATTGTTCACTATCATCTTGGTTAAAGATAATCAGTGAAGGTGCAATGCTATTAACTTTGACCTTAGGTGCAAATTTGGCGGCAAATGATCGCGTTAGATTATCTAGTGCTGCTTTGCTTGCGGCATAAGCAATATGTTTTGGGCTACCTTTTTCTACTACGTAATCAGTAATGTGGATCACATCACCAATGGCATCGTCGGCAGCCAATAACTCGCCTAATGCTTGATTAATCAAATAGGGTACTTTTGCATGTATTCGCATCATGTTGTCAAACAGGGTTGCGTAGTCAGGGTTATTGGCTTCACAATCCCAACTTGATGCGTTGTGAATAATGGCGCGTAGTGTGTTTGTGCGTGAGCGAATGTCCGTGGTCAGTTTGGTAATTGTATCTGGCTCATCAAAATCAGCATGAATACAAGTGACGCCTTGTGTCTCTAACTCATCGATCACTTGGTGCCTGGTTCTATAGGTTAATATGACAGGCTGTTGGCGCGCGATAAAATGATGCACCATAGCAAGTCCAATGCGCTGGGCGCCGCCAGTTATTAAGATAGGTGCAGCTGCTTGGCTCATAAATCAGTCACCTTGAGAGGTTAAGTAAAGTAATGGCTGTGGTGCAATGCAAGCACTGCACCGTCAGAAATTGAGTTATAATACCAATTTGACTTAATACTTGCTCAATTTGAAGGAGTAAACCTGACGCTAACAGCGTTAAAAATTTCTCATTTAGAACAACTAAATAGCAAAATTTTTGCCTCGTTATCGACAAGGTTTTCTCGCCTCAAAATAGACCACTTAATTAAGCAAATTGGTATAACTCGTCGTAAACCGTTGGGATAGGTTGGCGTTTATGCTGTGTTCGCTGATAAATGGTAATGAGCTTTTCACTCACTTCATCACTGATAGGTTTGCCCTCAAGGAAGTCATCTATATCGTCATAACTCAAGCCCAATGCCTCTTCATCAGCAAGACCTGGGCGATCACACTCAAGATCAGCCGTTGGCGTTTTGTTTACTAGACCAGTTGGAGCGCCTAGGTATGCGGCTAACGAGCGAACTTGACGTTTCGATAGACCAAACAGCGGGGCGAGATCACATGCTCCGTCACCAAATTTAGTGTAAAAGCCGGTGATATTCTCTGCGCTATGGTCAGTACCAACAACTAGGCCACGAGTAAGGCCGGCAATTTCATATTGCGCAACCATGCGCTGGCGTGCTTTGACATTGCCTTTGATAAAATCGACGCTGGTTTGAGATGGTAGAGTGAGCGCACTTCCTGCCATTGCGCCCAACGCTTGCTCGTGCATAGCGTCGGCACCAGGTTTAATATTCACGGTTAAGCGCTGGCTCGGCTGAATAAAATCAAGTGCAAGTTGAGCTTCATCTTCATCTGCTTGGATACCATAAGGTAGGCGCATAGCGATAAATTGATAAGCACCCGTTTCATGCTCTGCGTTAAGTTCATTAATGGCTAACTGGCATAAGCGTCCGCAGGTTGAAGAGTCGACACCGCCACTGATCCCAAGTACGAGAGTGAAGCAGCCAGAGGCTTGTAACCGCGCTTTCAAAAAAGCGATCCGTCGTTTAACTTCAAATTCTGGGTCAATAACAGGCTGAACTTTCATTTCAGCCATGATTGCTTCACGCATACTGGTTCCTCAATACTTTCAGGGGCTATAAGCTTATATTATGTTGTGATGAGCGTGTTTTTTAAAGTCCTAAATGCTGTTTGATTGTAGCCAGCTCTTGTTTTAGCTGCTCTATCTCAGCCATTAAGCTCTCAAGCTCTGTCTGGCTTTGTACTGCTGGCTCTGAATCGCTGGCGATGGCGCTGGTTTGTTCTGCTTGATCGCCGAATAAATGTTGGTACCTACTCTCTCGCTTACCGGGTTCTCTAGCAAGTTTCATAACGTGTTCGTTTTGCTGCATAGTGGCAAGTGTGGACTCAACCTCTTGGACCGATGAAAATTCGGCTAAGCGATTACTACGAGTTCTCAATTCGCCAGGTGTTTGCGCGCCTCGCAACAGTAACAAGCAAACAATGGCCTTTTGCTTAGCGTCTACTTTCAAGTGGCCAAAGTCACTGTTACAAAAGCGTTGGCTATACTTATCTACGCGACCAGATAATGCCTCGTCACAGGTGATCAGGCGTTTCTCTTGCAAGCGCTTAAGGGTGTCTAAAACTTGATGTTGAGAAAGTTCCATCACCGGATCACGGTTGGACTTTTGGTTACATGCGTTGGTAAGGCCGTTAAGAGACATGGGATATTGTTCAGGAGTTGTGACTTGCTTTTCAATCAAACTACCTAGTACACGTTGTTCATGAGCATCGAGTTGCATCGCTTTCCTTATTATCATTGTGGTTGCTAGCATCGCCTTGGTAAGGATTAATATAACGCTAATCAATCAGGYAGCAAAGTAGGTGAGCTAATTTTGTTGTGTAATAGAAGAGTCAAATTGGCTGTCTTCTGGTGGCAGCATCTGCCATATTTTCGCTTTCAGGTCATCAAAATTAATTGGCTTACTGAGATAGTCATCCATGCCGGCATTTAGGCACTTTTCTCTATCACCTTGCATTGCATTGGCGGTGAGCGCAACAATCACACAATCTTGATGTACTTTTCCAGCAACGCCTTGGCGTATTTGTTGGGCAGCTTGGTAACCATCCATAATAGGCATTTGGCAGTCCATAAATATCAGATCATAAGGTACTTTTATTGACTGTAGGTGGGTAAGTGCCAACTCGCCATTTTCTGCGCATACTACCGTGATACCTAGGCGTTCTAACATAGTGGTAGCAACAGTTTGATTGATTTTATTGTCTTCAACCAGTAATACGGTGCGACCGAGCAGCGGTGCTTCATCATTGGAGGTATGGTTACTACTGGACTGCGTCGGATCGGTAAATGGTGCATTGAATACACTGAGCGCGGCATGGGGAGTTATTGGATAGTAAACGCGCTCACAGTAACTAAAAAGATCGATGGCAAGATTATGTTGCTCCTCAACTGCAACCGCATGAACCACCTTGAGTTCGAGCAATGCTGCTTTTAGTGTTTGCTGTTGTGTGAGTGGTGCTGCACATAGCTGTTCGGCATCTAAAATGACGGCTAGATGTGATGGAGGACTTTGAAGCTGAGTGAGCAGGGTCTCTATTTGATCAACGCGAAGACAAGTAATGTTCCATGGTTTAAGTAGTTTATTATAGTCTTCAGCTGCTTGAGTTAATACATACAAGGTGGCGTCGTCAGCATGTGTCTGTACAGGGATTGGTTGCGCTTGATTCAACAATACATTACAAGAAAAGGTACTGCCAATACCTTCTTTACTGAATGCTTGCAAGTCGCCTCCGAGTAATTGACTAAGTTGCTTTGCGATGGTCAGTCCAAGTCCGGTACCACCATATTGGCGCGTTGTTGAAAGGTCCGCTTGTGTAAATGAGTCAAACACCTTATTAAGCTTTTCTTTAGAGATGCCTATCCCAGTGTCTTCAACACTACACCACAAGTGTGTTTGCTCACCAATTTGTTCAGTGTGGCAGCTGAGCGTAACCGACCCATTATGAGTGAATTTGATGGCGTTACTGAGTAAGTTATTGAGTATCTGTTTAAGCCGGTTTGGATCAGTTTGCGCCTTTCCTACCTTCATTCCCGACAAGTCGATATGTAATTTGTTGTTATTGGCATCCGCCGTGCGCACAAAGCTGCACAGCATATTGCTTAGCATTTCTATTAAATCAAACTCAACCAGCTCAATTGTGAGTTTTCCCGCTTCGATTTTGGAAAAGTCGAGAATATCATTAATGATTGTGAGGAGTGATTTTGCAGAGCTATGCGCCAGAGTAAGCTGGTGGTGCTGAGTTGCTGTTAGCTCTGAATGCATAGCAAGTTCTATCATGCCCATTACCCCATTCAGTGGGGTGCGGATTTCGTGGCTCATACTAGCTAAAAACTCTGCTTTCATCTTTGCTGATTGTTCAGCAAGATCTTTATCTATAATGGCTTGGTTTCTTGCTCGTTGATGCGCCTTGTTGATAAATAAGCTACCGAGCATCGCGGCAATAGATTTGGTGAGCCGAATATCACTTTGCCCCCATGCTGGATTGTCAATTTCATACTCTGAACACAGCACACCTAAGGAATTATTTTTATGGCTTATGGGACAGCAAAGCATGGCTTTAATCTCAAATGGCTCAAGGTAAGTTGCAGATAATGCCAGTGTTGCTGGATGATTTTCAGCTTGTTGCGCGACGATCAGCTGTCCAGTTTCTATTTCATTAAAAAAAGCAGGTGCAATGGCTTTTCGCCATGGTGGGAAGTGCACTAGATTATCTACCGTAGCATTAGAGAAGCACACGGGAATAAGAAGCGTTTTATCATCATTAAACTGCCAGATACTGACTTTATTTGCCTCTACCCCTTTTTTACATGTTTCAGCGCATAGCGAAAAGGCCTTATTTAGCTGGTTATTCAGTAGTGCCTCGTGAGAGCTTAAATAAGCCAGTAGTTCATTATTTTTAGCAAATTTGTCATGCTCCATTTCCATTAACTTGCGCTTGTTGATATTTTGGATTGAACCAAAAATATGGGTCGTGCGTTTGCCTTTTCGTACTGAGCGCGCTTTTACTAAGACCCATAATTCGTCCGCATTCATGGTGTGAATGATGAACTCTCCTTCAAACTCGGTACCGGTTTTGATGATGCTATCAATACACTCTTGCAGACGTCTTCGATGCAATCCAGCTTTAAAAAACTCTGTGGTATTCATCCATGTTGGTTGAAAGTGCCTAGGCACACAGAAAATGCTTCGCGTTACATCTGACCAAATAATATCACGCGTACTCACATTGATTTCCCATGCGCCTACTTCAGCTAATATGCCCATGTTAGTGAGTGCTGCGCTGTTTCGTTGCAACTGGGTTAGTAATCGGGTGATAAAGACAAACGCAGCGATAAAAATGATAATAAGTGCGATGATGGCGAGCCGAAAAGGCCATATTGAAGCGGCTTCTGGCTGCCAGCCTATCCTCGGGGCTGCATATAATTCCCACTGCCCTGATGGCACATTGACGCTAAAAGCGATAGGCGACAAAGAATGAATATTGCTGTTGCCGTAAAAATATTCGCCTTCTTGGCCTTTACCATCAACGCCTTGAATCGCAACAAGGTATCGGCTTTCCAATGCCATTAAGTTGGTTTGTTGATATAAACTCTCCATATCCAGCACGACGGATAACAATCCCCAAAACTGTGTTTTATCCTTGAACACAGGGACTCTAGCAATGAGCCCAGTCCCTCCTTGTAATAACTCTAAAGGTCCAGCCATTACTATTTCGCGACTTTCTTTTGCGAGTAAAGCGCCATATTTTTGTGTTGGATGAGTGCGGTAGTCAAGGCCTATGGCTTTTTCATTACCCTGTAGTGGATAGACATAATCAAGCCGCATATCTGGGGCTGCACCAATATTTCTGAGTACTTGACTGGTCTCGAATAGGGGTCTTGCCAGTTGCTCAAAGCGAAGTTGTGAAAGCGTGGTTTGGTCGGCGAGTGCAATTCCAAGCCCTCTAACCAGTTGCACATTTTTGGCGAGCACACCTTCTATCTTGGTACGATATACATTCACTTCTTCGGTAGCTCGGCTCTTTTCCATAGCAACAAGACGGCGATAATTAACCTGATCAACATACCATGCTACGGCTATGATCAAGACGAGCAATAGCCAGAAGCTAGACTTGATAAAGCGAAACTTAAGCGGTGAAGTTGATAGTTCTGAAGTCATGGGGCTATTGTGTTTAAGACGATGCTTTAACTATAGTTCAGTACACGCAAAGCGAAATCTAATTGAAAAATAAAATGCTTTAACTTGATTGTCTTATGGTTATGGCAGAGTTGGTCTATCAGTTGATGACGTGCTATATCTTCTAAGCCTAAATTGCGTAGCTGAAAAAGTTAAGGATATTCATGTTTACTTGGATTAAACGATTTACTGTTGTTGTACTCTTGTTATTGCTAATTGGAACGGCAGGCATTTATGGTGCTTTGGCGCTAAGCCTTCCAGCGCTAGATGGAAAGGGAAGTGCTGTGGGGATTGATGCGCCTGTGGTGTTAGCCAGGGATGCGCTAGGCCAGGCTGTCGTGTCTGCAAGCTCCCGAGCTGATGCGGCTTATGGACTTGGCTTTGCGCATGGCCAGGATCGTTATTTTCAGATGGATTTATTAAGGCGTAATGCTGCAGGTGAGCTTAGTGAGTTATTTGGTGCTGCAGCAATCAAGCGCGATGAAAAGATGCGCTTTCATCAGTTTAGAAAACGGGCAAGACAAATTGTGATGTCTTTACCACAGTCACATAAGCAAATCCTAACTCGGTATACGCAAGGTGTAAATGATGGCCGTATACAGTCGGGGTTTACCAGCTTTGAATACCTGTTATTGGGCGCCGAGCCACAAGCTTGGCGGCCTGAAGATAGCCTGTTGACTATCTTTGGTATGTACTTAGATTTACAGGCTGGCACCTATGAACGTGACGAAGCACTCATCGTATTAGAGCAAAAGTTTGGCCATGAGATGCTTGACTTTATTCTACAGCCAAGTCGGTATCAAGCCGCATTAGATAATAGTGTAATAGACTCAACAGTTGCGACTATTCCAACGTTACCGCAGCCGCTGAGCACTTACCTTCCCAGCGCAATCGCAGATCAGCCCTTGTATGGCAGTAACAATTGGGCAGTGACGGGCGCGTTAACAAAAACTGGCGCTGCTATGCTCTCTGATGATATGCACTTGGGCTTGAATGTACCTTCAATCTGGTATCGTGCACAATTAAACTATCAACATCAAGGGCAGGCTGTGCAGGTAACCGGAGTTTCTTTACCTGGTGCACCTGCCATTGTCGTTGGTAGTAATAATAGTATTGCTTGGGGGTTTACCAATAGTTATGTCGATACGGCTGATTGGGTAGCGTTAGCTGCTGATACTAAAACCCAGCTTGTTTCTGAAGTAATTAAACTGCCTGATGGTAGTGAGCATATTTATCAATTAGAAATGAGTGCCTTTGGCCCTGTGAAGCAAATCGGTGATGATAAGTATGCACTTAGCTGGGTTGCACATCAGCCTTATGCCGTTAACTTGGAATTGGTGGGAATGGAGCTATTGGCGGATGCAGAGGCGGCGACGACTCATGCAGTAAAGGTTGGTATTCCAGTGCAGAACTTGATGGTTGTGGATAATCAAGGCGCTGCCGCATGGACATTAATGGGGGCGGTACCTGCTAGAAAAATAACCCACGATACTGCTGCTGCACTGCGTTCATATGAGCAAGCATGGCAAGAGAACGAAGTGAATCGTCCTGTCGTGCAAAATCCATCTAACGGTAAATTATGGACTGCTAACTCTCGAGTTGTCTCTGTAGAGGACGATCAGCGCTTTGGTGACGGTGGCTATGCTCTAGGTGCACGAGCGGTACAGATCCGTGATGGCCTTATGGCAAAACAGGCCTTCATTGAAAACGACTTTTATCAATTACAATTAGATAACCAAGCTTTATTTTTAGCACCATGGCATGAGTCACTTGTTGACTTGTTACGTCACCATGAGCCATCACAATACCAACAAGACTTGGCAAAGCTCGACGCATGGCAAGCTTGTGCTTGTGCTGATTCTGTCGGGTATACACTAGTTAAGTATTACCGTAGTGCACTAATTGACACCTTGTACGCACCGATAGAAGCTGGGCTGCAACAAGAGCAACAGTCATTAAAGCCGGTGAAGCGTTACCTAGAGCCTGGGCTGTGGCAGTTGTTAACGCATCAACCAGATGATTGGCTTGGTCAATATGACTCTTGGCAAGATTTACAGCTTGCGGCCTATGAGTTGGCGAAGCAAAGACTGCGAGATGCTTATGGCAGTAATATGGCTGCATGGCGCTGGGGAGAGGTGAATGCACTGCGGGTGCAACATCCATTTTCGCAGCAGATCCCCATGCTCAGTGGACTATTGGATATGCCGACCGTACCAGCATTTGGTGATACGTTTATGCCAGCTGTACAAGGTTCAGCCTTTGGTGCCTCACAGCGCTTTATCGCACAGCCAGGACATCTTAAAAACGCGATTTTAACAGTCGCGGGTGGGCAAAGTGGGCACCCACTCTCGCCTTTTTATCGCTCAGGCTTTGCTGAATACAGCGCTGGAAGTAATACGCCTTTGTTACCGCAGCCCTTGACTCACGAAATACGTATTTCACCGCAATAACCTTATTTTAGTCATGTTCAGCAAGGGTGGGGTGCAGTTAACTCGTTTGGGTGGTAGATATCGAGGGCGCAGTTGTAATGCAGTTGCGCCCTAATTCTTTGCTGCGATAAAGCGCAGCATCTGCATGATGAATAGCCTGCTCAAAAGACTCGCTGTGATCCCAGTTGGTGATACCGAAACTCATGGTGATTTTGATTATGTTATTCTCAAACTTGATACTTTCAATGGCTTGGCGTAATTGCTCGATGCGTCGCATTGCTTCATCGCCAGAGCAAGGCGCCAATACAATCAAAAATTCCTCACCGCCCCACCTCACAGCGATATCTGCTGGCAGAATATGTGATTGTATTGTCTTTGCGACAGTCTTTAAAATCTTATCCCCCTTACCATGACCAAAGGTATCGTTAATTTTTTTGAAGTGGTCAATGTCAGCCATCACTAAACATAATGGTGAGTGTGTGGATATGCAGCTTTCTTTCGCATGGGTGATAAGCTCTTTGGCATAGCGGCGGTTAAACATTTTGGTAAGCGGGTCATGCGCAGCCAGCTCTGCTAGCTCATCGCGTTGCTGTACGGTCATTTTACGAATATGGCTAATGGTATAAATCATTGGAATACCACATATCAGTACATTAGCAAAATGCACATATGGCACCAACTCTTGGTATCGGTAATGGTAGATGACATCGTCAAATAACAATTTTAGCGTGGCAAAAAGCGTGATAAGCACGACAGAGTAAATAACCGCGTGCCTGAGCTTGAGCTGATAGTCCAGCAGCATCAAACAAGAAACAGTCCACAAGTAATATTGAAACCCAAGAGACATTCCTAAGTAGGCACATACTAAGGTGGCGTGCAATGCGACCTCTAAGCAGAATACACGTAGTGCGAGAGAAGGTTTGTTGTTATCGATGAGTTTAATACCGATATACCACATAGTGACGCTACCAATATTGACAATAGCAAGCGTCTCCACTTGAAGATGCCAAAATGCCCCGATCAGCAGGACATGCAGCCACATACAGTACAGCGCGACACGACGCAATAAGGCAAATTTCAGTGCCTCGACTTGATCTGGCCTGCTGTAAGGGTGGTGTTTAGTCAAACCTAAGCTCTTGAGTTATACACAATAAAACAAGTATAGAAGGTTAGTTTTGATTTGCTGCTTATTTATCCTAAGCTCAGGTTAATCTACTCAGTATCGAGTAAGGTTAACTGTGATAGAGTAGAGATAGGAAGGTAACCTAAGCTTTGGAGTTGACATGTCTATAGAAAAAGCGCGGATCACGCTATGTAACCTAGAAAAGTCCGATTATGATCAGGTAAAGCAGTTAATGGATGAAGCCTATCCTGATCTTGGAGGAGCGTGGCCAAGCCACACAATCTTTAGGTTAATTGACCAATTCCCTGAAGGTCAAATTGGCGTGAAGGATGGTGAGCGAATTGTTGGTATCGCGCTGAGTGTGCAAGTCGATTATCAAACATTCTCGAATCCACATACTTACGAGGATATTGTGGATGCACATAGTCGAATTTTTAGTGATAGTAATGCAGATGCGTTGTACGGTCTAGATGTCGTTATCGCCAAAAGTCATCGCGGGCTGCGGTTAGGACGCCGGTTGTACGATGCTCGAAAAGAGCTGTGTCGTCAGTATAACTTGCGGGCGATCCTCGCTGGTGGTCGAATCCCATTATACAAGCAATATCGCCGCAGCATGTCGCCGATGGAATATATCAATAAAGTAGATCACAAAGAACTTCATGATCCTATTTTGAGCTTTCAGCTGGCTAACGACTTTCAAGTCAAACGTCTACTCAAGCAATATTTGCCGGAAGATCAAGATTCAGAAGGTTACGCGACGTTATTAGAGTGGAACAACATATTGTTTGAGCCGACAGATACAGTTATTGAGAGCAAAAAAACCATTGTGAGAGTTGGTGCGGTACAGTGGCAAATGCGTCGTGTGGAGTCGGTAGAGGAGTTGATGCAGCAAGTGGAGTACTTTGTTGATACGGTGTCAGATTACCAAAGTGACTTTATCCTTTTCCCAGAGTTTTTTAATGCCCCCCTGATGGGACTTGGCCAATACAAAAATCAAACTGAAGCTATTCGTGCTTTAGCCACTTATACCGAGCGTTTTCGTGAAGCAATGTCGCAAATGGCAATCGAATATAATGCCAATATTATCACCGGCTCAATGCCATTGCTCGAAGGCGATAAGCTTTACAACGTCAGTTATCTTTGCCACCGCTCGGGTAAGGTCGATGAGCAACGTAAAATTCATATCACCCCACATGAAGACTATGATTGGGTGATAAAGGGTGGTGATAAAATAGAGGTGTTTGATACCGATGCCGGTCGTGTCGGGATCCAGGTTTGTTATGACGTCGAGTTTCCAGAGCTTTCTCGCATTATGGCTGAGAAGGGTCTAGACATCTTGTTTGTGCCATTTTGGACAGATACCAAAAATAGTTACCTGCGCGTTAGGCATTGTGCGCAAGCTCGAGCAATAGAAAATGAATGTTATGTGGTAATCGCGGGGAGTGTTGGTAACTTACCACAAGTGGAGAGTTTAGATGTACAGTATGCGCAATCGGCAGTACTCACACCATCAGATTTTGCTTTTCCACACGATGCTGCGCTTAACGAAGCCACTCCCAATACCGAGATGCTGCTATTCAGTGATTTGGATTTAGATAAGCTCAAAATATTGCATAGTGAAGGAACTGTGCGTAACTTACGAGATCGCAGAAAAGATCTATATTCGGTGGAGTTGAAAGCGCAGTAACGATGGCATGGGTTTACTTAATTATGGCTGGCTTATTTGAGATAGGCTGGCCGGTTGGTTTGAAAATGGCGCAGCAAGCAGAGACGAGATGGCTAGGAATTTGTATCGCTGTCGGCTTTATGGCGCTTAGTGGATGGATGTTATGGATGGCACAAAAACAGATCCCGCTTGGCACGTCTTATGCTGTTTGGACAGGCATTGGTGCTGCGGGGACATTTTTGGTCGGGATAGCCTTTTACGGAGATCCCAGTACCTTTATGCGTTATTTGGGTGTGTTGCTGATTATCAGTGGCGTCGTGGTACTTAAGTTAGCATAACCAAAACAGCGGCGATGGCGATCAGCACCAGTCCCGCTGAATCACGCTTTTTTATCGGTGCCTTGAGCCACAAAACAGAGATAAGTAATGTAAAAAAGACCTCTACTTGGCCGAGTGTTTTTACATAAGCAACATGCTCAAGGCTCATGGCGCTAAACCAACCAATAGAACCAATACAGCTACTGACGCTAATTGCAGTGGTCAGCTTTCGGTGCCGCCAAAGTATCAACCATGACTGAGGCTCTCGCAGTGTCATATAAATACTCAACATCAGTGTTTGGCATAATAACACCAGCAGTAACACCCAAGCTGCACTATGAGGAAAAGGTAAACCGGCGGCAATACTGGCCTCACGTACCCACAATGAAGTAAGCGCAAAGCAAGTGCCGCAAGCAAGCCCGATAAGTGCGGTTTTACATTCTACAGTGCGTAAACTAAAGCCACTAAGTAGCATCACAGCAATCGCGCCAATAAAAACGCCAAACCACCCGAGTAAAGTTAAGCTAGAACCAAAAAACAGCACACCTAACATAGCCGCAACCAACGCTTCGCTTTTTGCCAGTCCAGCACCGATGGCATAGTTATTTTGCTTGAAAAGCACGACCATCAATCCCGTTGCTAAGATTTGCATGACGCTGGCACCAAAGACATAAAAGAGAAAATGTGTGGAAATGGCAAGCGGTGCTACTGGGTTGAATTGGTAGAGTAGCCACAAATATAACAGGGCTAGGGGACTTGCAAGAATAAATCGCGCGAGGGTAACACTGGCCGTTGAGGCACTGGCGCTCAACTGGCTTTGAAAAGCATTTCGCCAAGCTTGCGAGAAAGCGGCTAACAGCGTGAATACGATCCACATTATACTTGAGCTCTAACAGTCGATGATGCAGCTCAGCATACAATAAAGACTCAATTAAGCATAAATGAATTATAATAATAGTGAAAATAATTTATTTTACTATCAATGGGCTAGCCCAATTTTACTGTGCAGTCTGACGACAAAATAGCGCTGCGACAATTTGCCACATTTTAAATCTGAAAAATCGAGCTAAGATTAATATCGATGCTACGAGATTTGGCCATAGGTAAGAACCGTTGTTCTAGCTTATGGCTTTTCTTTTTTTAACTATTCTGCTCTACTGAGAGTCGCGATATTAATAGTTGAAGGAGTATCTTTTGAACATCTTAATTATCTGTGCAATTCTTGCCATCTTATTACCTTACTTTGCCAAAATTCCAGTCGCAGTGGCAATGAATAAAGAAGGTGGTTACGACAATAAACACCCTCGAGAGCAACAAAAAAGATTAACTGGGCTTGGTGCCAGAGCGCTTGCGGCACATCAAAATTGTTTTGAGTCATTAGCCGTTTTTGCAGTGGCCATGGCGGTTGCATTTGGCACCCAAACTTATACTCCTTTGATTGAGTGGTTAGCCATTGGGCATGTTACGGCTCGGGCGCTGTATTGTGTGCTTTACTGGCTGAATATCGATGTACTTCGCTCTATTGTATGGGCACTTGGTATGGGATGTGCTGTTGCAATCATTGTTGTGTGTGGGTTGTAGTTTGGGCAAAAAAGTCAGCTGCAATTTCTTTTATTTCACCACTATCAATCTGTAATTGTGTCAATTGTAGTGCTGCAATCCGGACGCGATGCAAATCAATAACGTGGTAGCCACAATAATGCGCCATTTTTCTTATTTGCCGATTGAGGCCTTGGCGCAAAATAATCTTAAATCGATCGGGGGCAATTTGCTCTACCACACACGGTAAGGTGACTTGCCCTTTGATTGGTATGCCTGCTGCCATTTTGGCGCAAAATGCAGCATCAATAGGCTTGTCGACTTGTACTTCATATTCCTTTTCCTGATGCTGATCCGGATGGATCAGGCGTTGGCATAGCTCACCATCATTGGTAAGTAGTAATAGCCCTCGGCTATCTTTATCTAGTCGGCCAATTGGGTAAACACGACAGGACTGAGGTAAAACATGATAAATACTGTGCGGGTCGTGTGGCTTTACTTTACAGTCAATACCTACCGGTTTGTAATACGCAAATAGTCGTCTAGGTTCGGGCTTAGCAACAGCAATATTATCGACAGTGATATGGTCTTCAGGTGTGATGTGATCTATATGATTGGCTAGCCGACCATTGACCATCACGCGTTGACTATCAATTAGACGCGAAGCCTGTCGCCGTGAGCAGACACCACAATGGCCGAGATATTTTGCTAAACGCATTGGGTAGGACATAAACTGAATTGAACTGTTATTGAGCACCATGCGTATTGTAATGTATCTACTTGTAAATTTGGATCTCTTTGCTGAGCATGGCGATATTATTTTCAAAACTAAAACACCATCAACCACTACAAAAAGTCATTGTTCATTCGATAGATTTGGCGCTTTATCAGGTGAGTGTAGTTGTAAACAACGTAGAGTATTATGTCAAAGAAGAAAATGGTGAGTTTTTAAAAGCACATAACCCACTGCAAATTCAAAAACGTCTGTCTGATATTAGCTACGTGGAAATGGTGATAAGGCATCAAAGTGCCTTCGATGAAATGATAGGACATCCCGTCTCGGCTAGCGATAACACCTTGGAAGTTCCCTTCGGTCGAAATGGGCTGTTTTAGCCCACCTTCAGGTTATGTCTCATTGACAACGAGGCATATGAGTAGACAGTACGTCTGCAATAGCGGTTGCAAAGTCACGCTGGTGATTGATCCCATACTGTAACAACCCAGTGTCTTTGAGCGCACAATTTTTTGGCCGCTTGGCGTCACCACTCGGTGTCGCTTGTGAAGTCACAAGATAGCTTGGCACATCTAGTATTTGCGCCATGATCGTCGCCATCTCGTATTTAGTGAATGCTTGATTGCCACTAATATGGATGATTCCTGTGACGTCTGGGTTGGCGATAACATCATTGAGCGTTAATGCAATATCATCGACATGCGTTGGATAACGGATAGCCCAGTGGTCATGGCTAGCACTTGGGGAGTTAAGTAGCTGCTGGGCGATAATAGTGACCGCAGACTCTTCCAATGTCGTCACTTCTCCGTATAACACCGGCACCCTAACAATGGTATGTAACCCACTGTCCGCTATAATTGCTCGTTCTGCAGCCTGCTTTGTTTCACCATAAAAATTAATCGGGTGTGTTGGGTCTGACTCAAGGTATGGGGGGGATGTACCGTCAAAAACATAATCGGTACTGATAAAGAAAAAGCGGATCCCCCGTTGGCGGCATGTTTTAGCTAGAAACTCTGTTGCAGCCACATTGAGTGCTAACGTCCCTTGGTGGTCACGCTCACAGTACTCGGGTCTTCTTTCGGCAGCGGCATGGATCAAGTAGTCAGGCTGGTGTGTGTCTAAAAAGCTTAGCACCGCTGTTTGATCTCCTAAGTCTAATTGGTGTAACGGGGCCACTGCACGACTAAAACCACACCCAATAACTGTGTGGTGGTGGCTTATTTTTTGGCACAGTGCGCGACCAAGTAAACCTGTTGCACCTGTGATCATAACAGTCGACATGATGATGCTATCCTTCATGAAAAAAGAGTTTGTACAGTAGCAAAATCGCAATAAAAACTACAGGTTCATATTGGTTTACGTTAAGTTAATGTCAGGACAAAGAACAAGGAAAAAAAATGAATAAAAAAGTTTTGTTGGCAAGCCTAGTCATATTCTCCTCGCACGTACCTGCTGCACAAATATGGATGAAAGGCAGTGACTGTGACATTAACGAGAGTGCAACGGTTATCAATATTTTTCGGCAGCACTTTGATTCAATCACAACGTTAATGGGAAAAGAACCCCGTAGAGAGCAAATAGAAACAGTCACCACTGACTTGCTAGATGGAGTAAAACGGTCACTATTTGAGGCGCTGATCGAGAAGTCTGAAGAGCAAGGTCGCGACCTAGTCATAGACAAAGTAGTGCTAAAAGAGAGGTTAAAAGATAATGGAAAACTTGTCGCTGTATCAGGGCGCATATTTGCTTATCCTGTGACAGCATGTCGCACAAAAACAGCCATCACGGCTGATAATTATGAAGTGATTACCGCGACTGCTTTTTCCAAAAAGACACACACAGTTTCATCTCAAATTACAATCGATCTTAACGCCAAGCGTGCTGAGCAAAAGGTGACCCAAGTTAAAGATACCGCAATTACACCCACAGAGGTATTTGGGATAGCCTTGGGTGACACCTTTGCTGCCGCAGAGCAGCAAATAGGGCGCTTTACACTCGTATGGCCAGTTAACAGTCACCAAAAACTAGCCACGATTGGCCGTAACCACGCATTCTTGTTTGAACACGACAAGTTGGTAGGTTATCAATATGCGTTTACCTTATTGCCCGTAGCATTGGCAAACTTAATTAATATCCACGATATTGACGCCAAGGTGCAAGTCGAAGATGAGTCTCTTGCCATTATCAATCGACCTTTGAGCCAACATCATGTCTCTGTGCTAACTGCACGCTATGCTCATGTCGCTTTCTTTCAAGAGGGGAGATATACCAAAACTCCAAACACTAAGTTGTCTGAGTTAACGATAGGCCGCTTTCACATTGATGAGCCGACTACGCCACCCTGTTATCAAGGTAAAACAGATATAGACTTGTTTATCGAGCAGCAGCAATCTCATCTTGTTCAATGGCAAGATGTTGAACGCAAAACAATATTGTATACGGGGTGCCATCAGCTTATGGAGTTGAACAAGTTAGGTAAAGTAACCTCAGTAAAACTACAAGAAGCATGGTCTTTGCGTAATGCCAACTTGATTGGTTTGGCATCAATATCTCAGGTGCTATTACCATGGCAGTTTTATGGTATTAGTTATCTTGATCCACAAAGTGCGGCGTCAAAACTAGGTAAAGTTGAACGTTTTTATGACACCATAGAGGTGGCTGCACCCAAGTGGGTGGGTCACTTTAAGGCATACGAAGGGCAGTTGGTTTCAGCTGAATTTGAGAAGATGTAGGAGCATAACGCCCCTACACTTACATCATGGCGGTTAAGCCGTTTGCTCAGTGAGCGGCTTTTCAGATTGTTTCTCCCAATGCTTGGTTTTTAATCCAAGCACACCTACAAAAACACCAATACCGATTGTGAATAGTGCAATTTGCAGATAGAGGTTTGGAAGATCAGCGATATTATTAGGGTCGAAGCTGCCTGCTAGTAGACCTGAGAAAATATTGCCAATAGAGTAAGTTAGTACGAATACACCCATCATCTGTCCAGCAAAGCGCTTTGGAGATAACTTACTGACTGCACTAAGTGCAACCGGGCTTAGACATAGCTCGCCAACCGTATGAAGAAAATAAGTTGTGATCAGCCACATAGGTGCTACTTTCAAGCCCTGTGCAGCATATTGAGAAGCGAAAAACATGACAATAAAGCCACTTGCCATAATAAGTAATCCGATTGCACATTTAATACTGTAGGTCGGCGTTATCATGCGCTTAGCTAAGTTAATCCAAAGGGCGGCAAAAAACGGTGATAAGATAATGATGAAAAAAGCGTTCGTTGATTGAAACCAAGCTGTAGGAATACTGAAGCTGCCGATCAGGCGGTCTGTATAATCCCGGGCGAATAAGTTCAGCGATGAACCTGCTTGTTCAAAGCCAGACCAAAAGCACGTTGAGGCTACGCAAACCAAAAATAATGCCCACATACGGCGCTTTTCATTGTCATCTAAGTTACCAGCAAAGTAAATGTAGCCATAGTACAAGAAAAAGGTGATCGTAAACGCGATAGCGACATATTTTGCCAGTATAACGGGGTCGATGAACAGTACACCGGTAAAGGTGGCAATTGTCACAGCAGCAACAGTCGCAACGGCAAGGGCGATTGCACTCCATGCTTTAGTACTTTGGCTGGCTGACATAGGGTTGGTTGGAACATGGCCAACAGTTGCAATGTGACGACCTGTTAAGCGGTAAGTGATAAGGCCAATAGCCATACCAACAGCCGCAGCGCCAAACGCCCAATGCCATCCGATATTTTCCATAAAATAGCCACAGACCATATAGCCAATCACAGAGCCTAAGTTGATACCCATATAGTAAATGGCATAGCCACTATCTCGACGGTTGTCTTCATCACTATAAAGTTGGCCAACCATTGCGCTGATGTTTGGCTTTAATAATCCAGTCCCACAGGCAACGAAGATGAGCCCGACAAAAAAAGAAAATTGGCTGGGTATGGCAAGAATAATATGGCCGATCATAATGATAATACCGCCATACCAAACGGCACGTTGGCCACCGAGCAAGCGGTCAGCTATCCAGCCTCCAGGCAACCCTAAAAAATAAACTGAGCCGGTATAGAGACCATAAATTGCAGCAGCAGATGCAACTGTAAAACCAAGTCCTTCTTGTTGTAAGGTGGCGGTCATAAAAAGAACGAGCATGGCGCGCATGCCATAGTAACTCATGCGCTCCCACATCTCAGTGAGAAAAAGAGTGAGTAGGCCTTTGGGATGGCCAAAAAAGCCCACATCACTTGTGGTGTCCTGTGATGACATAATTTACTTCCATTATTATCGTTTTTTGGAAGTCAATATTAGTACGTTATTCGAGCACTGAATGCAACCACAGTAGAGAAACATTACATCATGTTTTTTAACATCTGTATGTTATCTATTTCTATATTTGCTAATCCTTGATAGCGGTATTGAGTAAAGTTATTGCGCAGCCAGACGCTTGATGCACCTGCGCGATGTGCACCTTGGACGTCCGTATCTAGGCTATCACCTACATGAAGTAACTGCTCTGGTGTAATATTAAAATGCTGACAAGCAAGGTGATAAAGTTCAGGGTGAGGTTTAGCACGACCATCAATGCCAGCGCGAAGCACTAAGTCAAAGCTATTCCTTAGGTTAAATTTCTCTACCTCTACATTACCGTTAGTGATGGCGATAATATGAAACTTACGACGTAATTGTGTGAGTAAGTCGATAACGGAGTCGCTGACGACAATATTGCTACGGACATCTGCAAACGCTTGGTAAGCACGTTGAGTAGCATCTGTTGCTGCATCATGTTCATATCCCAGTATAGTGAAACCGAGATGGAGAGCAGCTTGACGCCATCGAGTGGCGTTTTCCGCCAGCGTCCGGTCTTGTTTGAGCGCTTGATCACGACACTGTAACCAAAATGTTTCCCCTTTGGCACGCCATTTTGGGATAGCGTTGAGGTGATCGGTCATTGCTTGAACCGCAGCAATAATAATTGGGCGGTTATCGTATAGCGTGTCGTCTAAATCAAAACTAATCGCACGGATAGTTGAAATAGGCTTATTAAATCGCATGATTACTCGTCTTTTTGTTTTTTCGCTCTAGGGTGAGCACTATCATACACTTTTGCTAGATGTTGAAAATCTAAATGGGTATAGACCTGCGTGGCTGACAAACTAGCGTGACCAAGCATTTCTTGGACTGCTCGCAAGTCGCCACTAGACTCAAGTAAATGGGTGGCAAAAGAGTGTCGCAGTTTATGCGGATGAATAGGTGTACTTATCCCTTGCTTCAGCCCCCATTCTTTCATCCTTGCGCGCACATGCCGTGGACTTATCCGGCGCTTTAATTTGCTGACAAAAAGCGCGGGCTCTTCTGGCGGAGCATACTGGGTACGGATATTCAGCCAGTCGTCTAATGCGTTGAGCGCTTTGCCCCCAACGGGAACAATACGGGTTTTACCACCTTTACCTAACACTCGGATCTCGCCATCTTTCACATCCAATAGGTTTGCACCAACTAACTCGCTCAGCCGTAACCCACTGGAGTACATTAATTCCATCATGGCTTTATCACGAACAGCTAAAGCATCATCGGATGGAATTTCTAATAATTGCCCCATTTGGTCGACATCAAGGTTTTTTGGTAATGGCTTTTGAAATTTAGGGCCTCGGATCCCTTGTGCCGGGTTTACGACAGCTTGCTCTGATTGCGATTTTAGTTTTAGAAACTTGTATAAACTGCGGATACAGCTGAGTTTGAGGTTGATGGTTCTGGGGTTGTAATTTTGGCTTCGCAGTTTCATGCTGTAGCGACGGATCTGTTCGCCACTAACTTGTTGCCAAGCACTGGCGTACTGGCAAAAATACAAGGCTGCTTGAGTGAGTTGCGTCCGATACTGGTTCAAGGTGTGCTCAGAGTAGTGCTTTTCATGGCGAAGGTGTGCCATAAAGGCGGTGATTGGCTCTGCCCATTCATCGGTTAGCGGCGTTTGGGTCATGCCAGCGCTTCGAGTTTTAGCGTTAACGTTTGGATAAATGCTGCGATCAACATATTATCATGCTGTGGTGAGAAGTGTTCAGCTGAGCGGCTAGCAAACGCGAGAATGTAGTTCCCTTGTTCCGATGCCGAAATGCGATATAGTGCAACGGAGCCAACCTCAAAGTCGCTAAATAGTTGTGCTGCAAATTGCTGGCTGATACGACCGAGATAGCAGTTACTGCTGGTTAGCTTCGCTGTAACCAATTCAGACACTGAGTCGTCAATACTGATAAGCTTACATTGAATGTCGCTGTAGACATCAAAGCGTTGTGCCAATGTGTCATTAATCGCGTTTAGCTCCGTACAGCGCATGATGGCCAGCTGGCATTGCGTAAGCTGCTTGAAGATCAGCTCATTGGCCGTTGCATGTTCAATCATGTCGCGGATCTGCTGTTTTAGCGTGTCGACTTCTTGTCGCAACAGGCGCTGTTGATGCAAGGAAAGGTCAGGTAATCCTTGCTGTTGGTGGTGTAATTTCAACTCCAACATAAGATAGGGATGGCGCAATAAAAAGTCAGGGTGCGCGCGTAGGTATTCTACAACGTGTTGCTCTGTCACCTCGCTTTCTTTTTGGGTCATATCGCTATTTGTCCGTCAAAAACGTGTTCCGCCGGTCCGGTCATTTTCACCACTTGGCCTTGACCTGCCCAGCGCACCTGCAAGCTGCCGCCAGGTAGGTCAACCCTAACCGTTTCATCCAGCTTTCCTTGCATAATACCGGTAACTACAGCAGCGCAAGCGCCTGTACCACATGCCAAGGTTTCACCCGCACCGCGTTCCCACACCCGTAACTTTATATACTCTCTAGATACGACTTCCATAAAGCCGATGTTGGCTTTTTGTGGAAATCGTTCATGGTGTTCTAGTAAAGGACCAAGCGTGTGAACATCTGCGGTGTCAATACTGTCCACAATGATTACACCATGTGGGTTGCCCATCGATACGGCACTACAGAACACGGTATGTTCATCAGCTCTTAAAATATAGGTGTTTTCTTGCTTATTTGCACGAAACGGAATGGCTTGTGGATTCGAATTTGGCTTGCCCATATTGACTGTCACTTGACCGTCTTTCTCGATATACAGAGTAATATTGCCCCCTTTGGTGGATACATTCACCTTGTGCTTATTGGTGAGTCCCTTCATCCGTACGAAACGGGCAAAGCAACGGGCACCATTACCGCATTGTTCAACTTCATTACCGTCAGCATTAAAAATACGGTAATGAAAGTCCAAGTCGGGAGAGTAAGGCGCCTCGACCATTAATAACTGGTCAAAGCCAATGCCAAAATGGCGATCTGCAAGCTTTTTTATTTGGTCTCGAGACAAGAATACATTTTGAGTGACATTATCTATCACCACAAAGTCATTGCCTAAACCGTGCATTTTTGAAAAGTTTATAAACATAGAGTGGTTATCTTTTGGTATAAAACCATGTCCTCACTTTGCTAATACTTTGCCATGGATACATCGACTAGGGAAGCGGCTTAATGTAAAGCTTTATGCTGCCCCCTAGGTTATGTACTAAGTTGGGTTATTGTGGCAGTAGTTGTTCATATTGCCACAGAGACTCTAGTGGTTCTCTTTGGCGAATTAAGTGATGCTGGTCGTTATCCACCATAACTTCTGCACAACGAGGGCGAGAGTTATAATTTGAGCTCATGGTAAAGCCATAGGCACCAGCACTGCGTTGTGCTAATAGATCACCTGCTTTTAGTTTTAGTACTCGGTCTTTACCTAAAAAGTCACCTGTTTCGCATACAGGGCCAACCACGTCATAATTTATCGACTCTACATCGTCTCGCGGCGTGACTGGCACAATATTTTGCCAAGCTTGATATAGCGACGGGCGCAGCATATCGTTCATGCCGGCATCAACAATTGCAAAGTGCTTGTGTGCAGTTGGCTTAATAAATTCGACTTTAGTGACTAGGACACCCGCATTTGCCGCGATGGCACGACCGGGTTCAAAAATAAGTTCTAGATCAGTAAATTGTTCCAGTCTGGCTTTAATTTCTGCAGCGTATGCACTCGGGTGCGGTGGTTTTTCACCATCATATGGTACGCCAAGTCCGCCACCAATATCCAAGTGATGTAAGTAAATCCCCGCTTTTTCCAGCTGTGTGATTAGCGCAAGCACTTTATCTAAAGCGGCTAAAAATGGATTAACCTCAACTAACTGAGAGCCAATGTGGAAGTCGATCCCAACTACTTTTAAGCCAGGTAGGGCATAGGCGAGCTGGTACACATCAAATGCAGCCTTGATATCAATACCAAACTTATTTTCTTTCAAGCCCGTCGAAATGTAAGGGTGAGTCTTCGCGTCAATATCCGGGTTTACGCGCAATGAAATAGGCGCGATTTTATCTAGCCTAGTCGCTACTTCACTGATCCGGTGAAGCTCTGCAATTGATTCAACATTAAAACACTTTATACCGGTATCAAGCGCAAACGCGATTTCATCTTCTGTTTTTGCGACACCAGAAAAGACGACTTTTTGTGGATCGCCACCGGCTTTAAGTACACGAGCAAGCTCACCCTTTGACACAATATCAAAACCAGAACCAAGCTGAGCTAAGACATTCAAGACGGCAATATTGGAGTTTGCTTTTACTGCGTAGCACACTAAGTGGGGATGACCTGCTGCGGCATCCGTAAAAGCGTGATAATGCCTAACGAGGGTTTTTTTCGAATAGACATAACAGGGAGTACCATATTGCTTGGCTATATCGCTAATCGAGACATCCTCTGCAAATAACTCACCATCTCGGTAATTGAAATAATCCATTTTAACGCTCCTGTTGTTCTGCTGCAGGCTGGTTTGCTTGTTCTACTTTCGGTTGGTTTGATTTTTTAGCCTGTTGTTCAGGCAAATAAAGCGGACCGCTTTGACCGCAACCCGATAATCCGATTAAAGTAGTAAAAACAAGTGCCGTTACGCTAAATTTATAAGGTGTCGCTTTCATTAGATAATTCGTGTCAGTGCCTTTATAATCGCAGAGTAACAGAATTGATAAAAAAAGCAGCTTTTCGCTATTGAAATTTCGTCTTCATCAAATTGCTCAAATAGCGAGTTAAGCTTAGGCACCATGCCGCAGTGCGTCAGTAAGAGGAAATCACGATGACAGAAAGTGAATATCATGAGTTAGCCGATGCGCTAATGTTGACTATTGAAGAGCAGATCGATGATTGTGACGCTGATTTAGATTACGAATCAGCAGCGGGAATTCTAGAGATTATTTTCCCAGACAAGAGCAAAATTGTTATCAACAAACAAGCACCATTGCATCAAGTTTGGGTGGCGACTAAGTTTAATGGTCATCACTTTGAATTGCGTGGCGATCAGTGGATTGATAATCGCTCCGGTGCTGAGTTTTGGCAATTTATGAGCGACGCGGCCACGAAGCAAGCAAACACCCCTATAGAGTGGCAGCACGATTGATGTTGGAGTTTGTAGCACACCCAGCCGCGGGGGAGCATAAAGCGAGCATTATTTGGTTACATGGCTTGGGCGACTCAGGTAATGGCTTCTTACCGATTGCACCTGAGCTAAACTTACCAGATGAATTAGGCGTACAATTTATTTTTCCACATGCACCAGAGCAACCGGTCACCATAAATGGTGGTATGGTCATGCGTGCTTGGTATGATATTAAATCATTTGATCTGGATAAAAGAGCGGATGAGCAAGGTGTGCGAGACTCATCAGCTCAGGTTGAAGCGTTAATTCAGACACAGTTAGATAAAGGTATTCCAGCTAACCGTATTATCCTCGCTGGGTTTTCTCAAGGTGGCGTGATTGCGCTTCATCTTGCACCGCGTTTGGCTGTAAAACTAGCTGGTGTCATGGCACTATCTACTTATATGTGTGTGCCTGAAAAACTGAGTGCAGAAGCGAAGCAAACTGAACTTGCGATTTTTATGGCACACGGTAGTGCAGATCCCGTGGTTCCAATGTTTGCTGGTGAACAAGCCTTTAATACATTAAAGCAGCAAGGTTATGAGGTAAGCTGGCAAGACTATCCCATGGAGCATCAGGTTTGTCTTGAAGAATTAAAAGCCATTCGTGCTTGGCTTATTGAAAGACTAAGTGATTAATATCACTTAGTATCATATGCAGGTGACAGATACAGGAGCAAAGCAATGTCACAAAAAATTGTCATAAAAACGTCGGTGAGTAAGCAGCCTTCAAAGCCCTCAGCGGTGACCTATCAATGGCACTGGAAGCGCATTTTTATGGCAACGGCGGCATTTGCTGGCATTGCAACTGCGGGTGTCTACGGTGTCGTCAACAGTGTGAATGCTGACGAAGATGATGGCCAAGTTGTCGCCGCCACGATTGATATCGACAGCGCTGATGATGTGGCTGTAGCGTTAGACACGATTGAGGCTCTACCTAGTGTAGCGCAAGGAACAGCTGACAATGAATCGCCTGTTACAGCTGTGCTTACCACGAATACCGCTTCAGATCTTGCATTGAATGAAGTGGTGCAGCAATCTGTTGGAGAAACAGAAACAGAAACAGAAACAGAAACAGAAACAGAAACAGAAACAGAAACAGAAACAGAAACAGAAACAGAAACAGAAACAGAAACAGAAACAGAAACAGGGCAGATAAAGCGATTTAACCCAGATGCGCAGGTAGCAAGCGTAGCGCTGGGAGCAAAGATTGATACACAATTTATTAGTCGAGCGGTGTTAACCACGATGGTTGATAATCGCGAGCCGACGAATGTACTCAAAGACATTATCTCCGCAGCGCAAATCAAAGAGAAACTTTACTTTTTCACTGAAGTACATGCTCTCAAGGGGGAGCTTGTATCGCACTTGTGGTTTCATCAAGATGAATTAATGGCTGAGGTTGAACTACCTATTGAAGCGATGCGTTATCGAACCTACTCGAGTAAAAATATTATGCCGAGTCAAACTGGCGACTGGCGAGTTGAAGTAGTAACGAATGCTGGACAGTTATTAGCACAGAAGTCATTTCGTATCGTTGATAATACACAGCAATGATCTGACCCACTCATGCTGAGGCCGTTCATTCGTGCGGCCAAGTTACCAAATATAAGAATACACAGCGACGCTTTGAGTTGCTGTACTAACGCAAAAGGCAAATCATGACAGAACAAGTTTCCGTATTACGTATTGCGACTCGTAAAAGCGCGTTAGCGCTTTGGCAAGCTGAGTTTGTAAAAGCTGAACTTGAAAAACACCATGCAAACTTGAAAGTAGAGCTTGTGCCAATGTCGACGAAAGGCGACAAAATCTTAGATACACCTTTGGCCAAGATCGGCGGTAAAGGGCTTTTTGTAAAAGAGCTGGAGCAGGCAATGTTAGAGGGCAGAGCTGACATTGCTGTGCACTCAATGAAGGACGTGCCTGTTGATTTTCCTGAAGGACTAGAACTGCACACTATTTGTGAGCGTGAAGACCCAAGGGATGCGTTTGTATCTAATACTTATGCGTCACTGAAAGAGCTACCAAAAGGTGCAATAGTGGGCACTTCTAGTTTACGACGCCAGTGTCAAATTCGAGCGGCACGTCCTGATCTGGTAATTAAGGACTTGAGGGGGAATGTGAACACCCGCCTTGCCAAGCTGGATGCCGGTGAGTTTGATGCCATTATTTTGGCCGCAGCGGGACTTATCCGTTTAGAAATGATTGATAGGATCGCAAGCTATATTGAGCCTGAAGCTTCATTACCGGCAAATGGACAAGGCGCGGTGGGCATTGAGTGTCGTAGCAATGATGCGCAGACCAAAGCCTTTTTAGCACCACTTGAACATACTGACACGCGTATTCGTGTACTTGCTGAGCGAGCAATGAACCGTCGTTTAGAGGGGGGGTGTCAGGTTCCAATTGGTGCGTACGCTGAAGTGTCGGGTGATCAAGTACACTTACGAGGTCTAGTTGGTGCAATTGATGGTAGTGAAATCTTGCGTGGTGAGTGCCGTGGTACTGTCGCAGAGGCTGAGCAACTTGGTATTCAACTTGCTGAATCGTTACTTGCACAAGGAGCAGACAAGATTTTAGCTGAGGTTTATAAGGACGCTTAAATGAAAGTTGCGCTGACTCGACCTGTTGGAAAATCTGAGCCGTTATCTGAGTTATTGTTACAGCAGCAGATAGACTCTGTGATTTGCCCTGTACTAAGGTTAAATGAAGTCGCGGTTAGTGACGCGGCTCAGGCGATGATACATGAAGCCGAGTTAGCCATTTTCGTATCACCAGATGCAGTGCGCTATTTTAGCCAATTAGCAGTACCACTAGCGGGGCATTGCGCAGCCTTTGCCGTTGGTGAAGGCACGGCCGATGCCATACAGCAAACTCTCAATATCAAGGCTAAATATCCTAAGCAACCGGACTCTGAAGGGTTGCTTGCACTTCAGCAACTGTCGTCGGTTGAAGGTAAACGTGTATTGTTGGTTAAAGGCAAAGGTGGGCGTCCTGTTATTGCTCAAACCCTCAAAGCAAGAGGTGCCATCGTTGATAGCTTAGTGGTGTATGAGCGAACAGCGGTAAAGGATACCTCGGATAGCTGGTTAGACCACTGGCGGAGCCAGCAGATTGAAGGTATAGTCATTACCAGTAACAGTGCAGCGGATGCGATTTTTAATACGCAGTCGTCAGCAAGTAAAGATTGGTTGGCTCAGTGTACTTTCTTTGTTGTGAGCCAACGTATTGCTGAGCATGTACAGCAATCCTATAACATTGAACAGTCTCAAATTGTGGTATGTCATGGCCCTGATAATCGTGCCATCGCAGGGAGTATCATCGACTATACCAAGCAGCAAGGGCGCAAAATGACTCAGTCTGAATCGCAAACAAAGCATACAAATACTCAGCAAACACAAAGAGCAGCTGAGCAAACGGTCGCATCACATCAAGCAAAAGCAGGAGTGAGTAAGGTTGCGCTCTTGGCGTTATTCGTCGCGCTTGGTAGTGGTATTGGTGCTGGCTATGTTTATCTACAGCAGCAACAACAGTTGCAACAAACGTTATTGGCTAATCAAGCAATTAGCGCGGAAAATCAGCTCCTAAGTACACAATTGAATGGCGCTAAATCACAACTTCAGCGGGTAGAAAAAGTACTCGACTCGCTGCAAGGCGATGTTACAAAGCGATTGGCAGAGCAACAGCAAAATGTGGATACACAGCTTATGCAGACGCTTGCCAAGGCGCAGCAGCAAGTAAGTGGTGCAGTTGCCTCAGAAGCTTTGTATTTACAGCGCTTAGCTACGTTTAAGGTTGCCGCAGAACAAGATTACCTTGGTGCTGTTGCTATCCTTGAGCGGTTGTTAGAGAGCTTAGCGTCTGAGTCCAACACCGCAGTGGTGAAACAGGCGATTGCCACCGACATTGCTACCTTGAAAGCTTTGCCCAAACCACAAACAGAGTCGCTCTATTTCGAGCTTCATGGCTTGCTGTCTCAGGTTGACGTGCTAACGATTAAAACCAAACAGATCCCCCAAACGAGTGTGAGTGAAGACGCTGTGTTATCGCAACAGGTTGATGATTGGAAAGCAAACTTACAGCGCTCTTGGCAGAGAGTAGTTGATGACTTTATTACCATACGCCATCATGACGAAGTGATCATCGACCCGCTCCTTGATAAGAATGAACAGCTACTTATTCGCGCTCAGCTACGTGCTTATTTGACTCAGGCGCAAACGGCACTAATGGATCAACAAGCAGGCATTTATTTTAGTGCCCTTGATGGTGCAGCCGAAACACTGGCGCGTTATTTTGACACCCAGCACCCCTCGGTGAATGCAATGCAACAGGCGCTGCACAAACTAAGCCGCAGCGAAGTGCAACGCCAAGATTCTGTTGAACTAGCAACGCCTGCAGCTGTGAAGGGGTGGCTCAAATGATGGCAAAAATCATTACTTTCGTACTCATTTTCATTGCCTTAGCTGCGAGCCATCTACTGATTGATGAAAAAGGCTATGTGCTTATCTCCTTCAATCAAACTACGATTGAAGGCAGCATAGTGTCTTTCACTATCTTGTTATTGCTCGCTATCACAGCTTTAGTGTTGCTGGTTAAGATAGTGCGTTGGTCGTGGCGTCACCTAATAAATACCAAAGGTCACTTTTCAAGAAAGCGTAAATTAAAAGCGCAGCAAGCTTGGGATGAAAGCTTGTGGCTATTCATTAATGGTGAAGTAGAGCAAGCCGCAACCTTGTTAGCAAAAACGCCGCAGCCAGATGAGCGTCAAGACTATGTTCGCGCCATCGCTGCAAAAGCAGCTTTGAAGCAAGGGGATATTGTTAAAGCCAATACTGAGTTAGAAGCGATATCCGATGATAACCAAGGACAGCTTGCGACGCTGTGGCTTGAAGCCAATAATAGTGAGCAAGCGTTGGCTTTATTAGATGACAAAATGTCAGCGGCGAAGCCAACCGCTGCGGTGCTAAGTGGGTATATTGCAGCATGTGTTGAGGCGCAGCAGTCTGAACAAGCCACGACGCAAATTGCAAAGTGGCATAAAAAGCTAAATTGGAGTGATGCACAGTGGCAAACTCTGTTTGAGCGCATGTTTACAGCCACACCAGAACAAGCTGACACTTTGTTTAATATGCTACCTAAAGCTGTAAAGGCACATGCAGTACCTGCGCTAACCAAAGTTAAGTTACAACAGGGGCGTATTGCAGAAGTCACAGGAGACTTGAAGAAGTTATTGAAGCAGGGTCAATATCATCAATTGGCTGAATATCTGCAATACAATACACAGGCTAACGCAGAGCTTAAGTTAGCCTTACAACAACAGTTGAAAAAGCACCCTGATGATAAAGAGCTATTGTTTGCACTTGCGTGCCTTTGTAACGCAGAAGCGGATTATGAACTCGCCGCTAAGATTTTTGACTCATTAAGTGCCCACCCATGGGAAGCGCGCTGGAGTAAACAAGCTCAGCTCGCCTACGAAAAAATACATACCTACGAAAAAGCGTATTTAATCGCAAAATCGTAACAAACAGCCTGCCCAGCGATGTGCAGGCTTTTTTTGTATTAAAGTTAGCTATACTCAAGACTGACATTTGTCCTTGCTATCTTAGGTTAGGTGCGTATGATCCCAAAAATTTTAACTGCAAATCGAGCCTCTTATGATCAATAACACACTTCCGCTATTAGATTTACATCGCCACTTAGATGGTAACGTTCGTGCGACAACGATTTTAGAACTTGGCCAGCAGTTTAATATGGAACTCCCTGCTACAGATATTGAAAGCCTGCGCCCCCATGTGCAAGTGTTAGACAATGCCCCCAACCTCATGGCGTTTCTTGAAAAACTAGATTGGGGTGTAAAGGTACTAGGTGACTACGATGCTTGTCGCCGTATTGCGGTGGAAAATGTTGCCGACGCAGTTGCACAAGGTATTGATTACACTGAGTTAAGGTTTAGCCCTTACTACATGGCAAAAACCCATAATCTACACCCGCAGGGCGTGGTTGAAGCCGTAATTGACGGAGTGCAAAGTGCAGTCAAGGGTCAAGACATTCAGGTTAACCTGATTGGCATTATGTCACGCACATTTGGTGTTGAGAAATGCCAATATGAGCTAGACGCGCTACTTGCCTTTAAGGAGCAGTTAGTTGCGATTGACCTCGCGGGTGACGAGCTGGGCTTCCCTGGCGAGCTGTTTATTGAACATTACAAACAGGTTCGTGATGCTTATCTTGGTGTGACCGTGCATGCTGGCGAAGCTGAGGGCGCGGTAAGTATCTGGCAAGCTATTAAGGAGCTTGGTGCAACACGTATCGGTCACGGAGTTAAAGCAATCCATGACCCTGCTCTGATGGACTATTTACGTGATAATCGTATCGGGATCGAGTCTTGCCTAACCAGTAACATCCAAACAAGCACTGTCGAAAGCTTAACCACGCATCCGTTAAAAGCATTTTTAGATCATGGCGTGTTGGCAACCATCAATACTGACGATCCTGCGGTTCAAGGTATTGAGCTAGATAACGAGTATAGCCATGCGGCTGCGGCGGCAGGTCTAGACTTGAGTGATATCCATAAAGCGCAGCGCAATGCAGTTGAGATTGCTTTTTTAAGTGAGGCCGATAAAAAAGCCTTACTTGCAAAGAAAGCCTAAATTGAACTAGCTGTGTGGGATTATCCCGCACAGCTAAGATAACTTTCTTTGAGTTCCGCAACCACTTGGCTACGCGTCACAATTCCTATGACTTTACCTTCGTTTATGACAGGATAAACCTTAGGGCTATTTTGCTGCATTCTTTGTGCTAGGTCGACAACGGTTGTTGCAGCTTCAACACTCAGGGCAGGCGTTGCCAGTAAATCTCCTACCTGCACTTTACCATCGCAAAAGTAGCTGGAATTAAGCAAAGGCTTGAGCATTTGCTGTTCTGATACAAATCCAACCAGATGACGCTGTGTATCTACCACAGGAGCACCAATTAAATGATGCTTTTGCAGCAAAGTAATGGCATCAGTAAGTTCAGTGTCAGCGGTTAGTGTTGGAAAATCGGGTGACATAATGTCACGAACATAGAGTTTACTCATCATACTTCTCGCGGTCTTTGTGTATACGAAGAGAATAGCGGGCGAGTGACTTTTGGTAAAATGGATTGTTTTGATTGGTTTGTTCTGTTTTTTCAATGTGTGACTGACGACCAGTCACACATTGAATAAATTGCTATTAAATAACTTAGTTCTGGTTACTTAATAAACGCGAAGGCATCTGCGTACATAAACTCACGTTCTGCGCCATGGTTGATAAAATCATCACGCACGATGCCAATCATGTCAAAGCGCCCAGCCATATAGATGCTGTATGGCTCTAACGAAACAATATCTTTCATCACAGCTTGATGTACATAGCCGCGATGGCCTTGCCAAGCATCGCTGGCATTTTCTACTACAGGAATAAATTGAAAGTGTTTGTTGGATGACGCCCAAGCTTCCATTTCTGCTTTTGCATAAAGTGCTGACTCTTCTTTTACGCCCCAGTAAAACAGTACGGGTTGGTCGTATCCCGTTTCAGCCAGATAGTCAGCCATTGATTTTACGTAAGAAAACCCTGTGCCGCCCGCCAGTAATACTAATGGGCGGTTTTGATCCGTGCGTAACTGCGAGATGCCAAGACCCACCTCTAACTGTACGGTTTGCTTGGTATCAAATGCCTGACGTAGGTGCTCTAAAGATTGCATGGCATAAGAGTCTGCACCAGAGGCACCGATATGTAATTCCAGTTGATCTTGAGTCGATGGGCTACTGGCGATAGAAAAAGCGCGCTTGTCTTTTTCTCCAAGTACGACTTGCAGATAATGACCGGCTTCAAACTTGACTGTCTCTTCAGGTTTTAAAATAACTTTGTGAACAAATTCTGTAAGAGGTGTAATAGAAACAACCTCTGCTGCTAATACTTGCATACCTTACCTTTATTAAGCACGTGGCTAAAGTCTGTGCACTCTAGCATAGCTAAGTGAACAATGTTAGATGATATATGTCATTTGATGTCTATCCCGAGACTGTCCCAGATTTCATCAACACGTTGTTTTATCGTAGGATCCATCACAATAGGCTCCCCCCACTCGCGGTCAGTTTCTCCTGGCCACTTGTTTGTGGCATCCATGCCCATTTTGGAACCAAGTCCTGACACAGGCGAAGCAAAATCTAGGTAGTCAATAGGTGTGCTTTCAACTAGGGTAGTGTCTCTTGCAGGATCCATGCGGGTGGTAATAGCCCAGATCACATCATTCCAATCTCTTGCATTGACGTCATCATCACAAACAATCACAAACTTGGTGTACATAAACTGACGTAGGAAAGACCATACTCCCATCATGACGCGTTTCGCATGCCCCGGATACTGCTTTTTCATGGTGACGACCGCCATACGGTACGAGCAGCCTTCTGGTGGAAGATAAAAATCGACGATTTCTGGAAACTGCTTTTGTAGGATGGGAACAAATACCTCATTAAGGGCAACACCGAGAATCGCTGGTTCATCAGGTGGACGGCCAGTATACGTACTGTGGTAAATTGGATCTTTACGATGGGTAATATGAGTGACCGTCATCACAGGGAAGTCATCTACTTCATTATAGTAACCGGTGTGGTCGCCATACGGACCTTCTGGCGCGAGCTCGCCCGGTTGAATATATCCTTCTAAGACGATTTCGGCACTTGCTGGAACTTGAAGTTCGTTCGAGATAGATTTGACGACCTGAGTTTTGCTACCACGCAGCAACCCTGCGAATGCGTATTCACTCAGAGTATCCGGCACCGGCGTAACGGCGCCTAAAATAGTTGCTGGATCGGCGCCCAGTGCAACTGAGACAGGGTATGGTTCGCCCGGGTGCTCTTTACACCACTCTTGAAAGTCTAGTGCGCCACCTCGATGTGAGAGCCAGCGCATGATTATTTTATTTTTACCGAGTAGTTGCTGACGGTAAATTCCTAAGTTTTGGCGCTTTTTATAAGGGCCTCTGGTAACCGTTAAGCCCCAAGTAATCAAAGGTGCAGCATCACCGGGCCAACAGTGCTGGATAGGTAGCTTGGTTAAATCAACTTCATCACCACTAAGTACAACCTCCTGACATGGGGCTTTTTTTACCTCTTTGGCGGGCATATTTAACACTTGTTTAAATACTGGTATTTGACCCAGAGCTTCTTTAATCCCTTTGGGTGGCTCAGGCTCTTTTAAAAACGCGAGCAGTTTGCCAACCTCTCTTAGCTCGTTGACATCATTTTGCCCCATACCCATAGCAACACGTTTCGGGGTACCAAAAAGATTGGCTAAAACGGGAATATCGAAGCCGATAGGGTTTTCAAATAAAATGGCGGGGCCGCCGGCACGAAGCGTTCGGTCGGCAATCTCAGTCATTTCTAGTTTAGTAGAAATAGGCTGGGTGACGCGAACAAGTTCCCCTTGCTTTTCAAGCTGTTTTATAAAATCACGTAAGTCTTGGTATTTCATTGGCGCACTATGAGTTAAGTTTGGTTTAGTATATCAACTAAGTATATTTTTCCTAGCTGTACGAGTTGGAAGCGTAAATGGTTTAGCAAGCAAATTGACATTATTGCGAATTAGACCATATTTTCAGAATGCACCGTCTTGTCAGTTGGTTTGGTCAGGTGTATAAATTGTTATCTAAAGACGAGTGTGTTGAGTTTTTTTTCATGAAAAAAAACAAAAGTCTACATGGCCTGAGGTTTGGATAAGGAATACGCTAAAACTGGCTGCTAAAAAAGCATCATTTATCCAAAGTATAGGATACTTAATGCCAAAGTTAACGCAGTCTGCGTTGGGTTTACTCCCTTACATGGAGCGAATTTTAAGCGCAGTTGGTGTAAGATGTCGCTCACATGCCCTTTGCTCTATAGCTGCTGCAGTTAGATAAATCGATATCCTAAGGGGTCAGAGTTTGAAGTTGTTGTCGAAAATGCTTGGATGTCTGCTGTCGCTTGTTTGCTTGGGCGCAGGTGCAACTGAGCTGCCATATTATACTTTTTCCAACCATAGTGCTGTGATGCTAATCATTGACCCTGCCACAGGTAAAATTGTAGATGCCAATAAATCAGCAGCAGCGTTTTATGGTTATAGTGAGGCAACGTTAGAGCGTAAAGCTATTCAAGACATCAACTTATTTACTGCCGAACAAGTTGCTAATGAGCGTCAAGCCGCATTAAATGAGGGACGCAATTACTTTATCTTTCAGCATCAAATCGCCGATGGCAGCATAAAAACGGTGAGCGTGCATTCCACACCTTTTGAAGACTTAAATGGCAACCCCAAGTTACTGTCAATCATTCAAGACATGAGCGAGCAGCGCAAATTACAACAAGACCTATGGCACTATCAAGCTAACCTTGAACAACAAGTCCTGTTGCAGACGGAGAAGATCAAGCAAGCCAATATGGTACAAGTGGTGCTGCTAACAGCCGTAATTGCGGTTTTGATCCTCTCTATGGCGGTGTTGATGGCAGTATTGGTGAGGCTTAAGCGTTCTAATCAGCGCTCACAAGCGCAAGGGGCAAAGCTTAGTGCTATCTTCGATAGCATTAACGCCTACTTGGTTTTTACTGATGAAACCCATCACATAGAGGCCGTGAATGGCGCGGTACTAAAAGAGTTGGGAGAGTTTGATAGTTTAAAATCCCAATCTATCTATACCTTATTTGACGTGCTGGATTCAGAGCGCCTATTAGAAGAAGGCACGATAGAGTGTAAGTTAGATGAGCGCTTTGACTATTTAAACGTAAGGGTATTGTGTGCACCTGTTGTGAGTGAAAATCAGGCCAGGCTCGGGTTTATCTACGTTATACAAGATATTACCCTAGAGCTTGAGAATGAACGTGAGCAACGCTTAGCCAGCACGGTATTTGCCACAACATCAGAAGGTGTGCTGGTATCCGACAAACACAATCATATTCAGATGGTAAATCGTGCCTTTACTGAGATCACCGGCTACAGCGTAGACGAAGTTATCGGCCAGACACCGGCATTATTAAATTCAGGCAGGCATGATGATAGATTTTTCAATGGATTGTATGAAGACTTAATTCATAAAGGTCACTGGGAAGGGGAAATTTGGAACAAGCGTAAAAACGGCGAAATTTATCCAAGTTGGCTACAAGTGTCTTCTGTATTTAACGAAGCGCGAGAAATTGATATGTATGTTGCGCTTTTCAGTGATATTACGTCTAGAAAGCGCAATGAGCAGCTAATGTGGCAGCAGGCTAACTTTGATAGTTTGACGGGGCTGGCCAATCGTCATCATTTTCATGTGAAGTTTGACCTAGCGCTAAAGCGCGCTGCGCAATTAGACGAACGGATTGCGATTTGCTTTATCGATCTCGATCGATTCAAAGCAGTTAATGATACCCTTGGTCATCATATCGGTGATTTATTGCTAAAAGAAGCAGCAAGTCGGATCCATGAGTGCGTCCGCAGTTCTGACACGGTAGCGCGTCTCGGTGGCGATGAGTTTGCATTGCTACTGCAAGATGTCAGCTCAATTAGTGACTTGGAGCATATCGCGACAAAAATATTGCGGGCATTGGCAAACCCATTCCATTTGGAGGGACATGAGGCCTATGTGTCCGGCAGTATGGGGATCACTTTGTACCCTGATGATGGGGCTGATCGTAAAGTGCTATTGCGCAATGCCGACAGTGCGATGTATAAAGCAAAAGATCATGGTCGTGACTGCTTCCAATTTTATACCTCGGCTATGCACCAACATGCAAAGGCAAGAAGTGTGCTGGAAAGCGCCTTACACAAAGCGCTGTCAAACAGAGAGTTATCATTAGTATACCAACCGATTTTCGCCCAACTAGGCAGCGCAGAAGTAGTGGGCTGCGAGGTATTACTGAGGTGGAAAAGTGAATTATTAGGACATGTTTCTCCTGAGCAGTTTATCCCGGTATGCGAGGAATTAGGCCTTATTTTACCCATCGGTGAATGGGTGCTTTATCATGCTTGTTCACAGGCTAAAGCATGGCAAGACAATTATGGCAATCCTCTTTTTATTGCGGTTAATGTGTCCAGCATTCAATTTAAACGTCAAGATATGGTTGAGCTTGTCAAAAAAGTATTGAGAGACACAAAACTGGAAGCAAAGTATCTGACATTAGAAATTACCGAATCGGTGTTAGTTGATAATTCAGATAAAATATTGGCACAGTTAAAGGCGCTGCGAGCGTTGGGAGTTGAGCTGGCCATTGACGACTTTGGAACGGGATACTCCTCTTTGAGCTATTTAAAGCGATTCCCATTATCTAAGTTGAAGATAGATAGAACTTTTATCCGCGATCTGCCTGAAGACGAAGAGGACAAAGCGTTAGTTAGTGCTATTATTTTGATGGCACATAAACTCAATCTGAAAGTCATCGCTGAAGGGGTCGAAACTCCAGCTCAGTGCATGTTCTTAAAAGGGTTGCTATGTGATATGACACAAGGATATTTTCACTCTAAGCCGTTAAACCAGTCGGACTTTGAAGAAAATATACTGACAACTGCCTATCATAAGCAAAACCACAACTAGTTATTCGTAGTCTGGCAGTGATGGGTTTTACACAGCGTATCTAACGCAGCTTTGGCCTTGTGATTTCCTTGCTTTGCGGAAAGCTGTAACCAATGGATTGCCGCTGGAATGTCTTTAACACCTCCTTCACCATCACGTAGCATAGTTGCGTAGTTATATTGTCCCCATGGATTGCCAGATTTAGCGGTATCGGCAAACCCCTGTCTTGCGGCTTCAAATTCTTCTCGATGATAAGCTCGAATCGCATCTTGGTTTTGTGCCGAAATGTTTGGCCCATTGTAAAGCGGTTTAGGCTTTTTAAATCTTGGCCTGACTACGCCGCCTAAAACATGAATACCAACAGGGCGATAGACTGACATTATCGTTTCATTATCTAGTAAATCCAGTAATTTACTTTTTTCTAGAGTCTGCTTTTGTGGTTTAAAGTAGCGGTCTGTCATTAGCATACTGACACGGATATCACGGGTAATATTGCGCATGGTACGGTAGGTAAATGCACCTGCTTTCACTTCTATATGGTCATCGGATAATGCGGTTACTTGCAGCACTTGGAAGGCTGGTTCATAAAGGTGCTGAGACCGTTTTGCAGTATCAAAGATAATAATATCATCCACCTCAGGTGCGTTTAATAAAGAACGATAACTAGAGATTTCCTGTTGCTGTCGGTGGTAAAAGTAAAGGCAAACAGTTAAAGCGATAAACACGGTGACAACCAGCTTATTGCGACTGATAAAGTCGAAGAGCGTGTCATAAATCGAAAATAATAAGTTTTTGATTTCCATATACTAATTATAATTGCATCAAAAGGTGTTGTTAAAATAGACAATAGAAGAGAAAGGAACAAGCTTACTTGTCCCTTATAAGTGTAAAAATTTATTTCCCCGCCATCTTGGTTTTGGCATCTGCCGCCATCAAAGCAAAAACGGCGTAAGCCGCAGTATTCTGTTTCAACTTGGCTGGATCGACCTTATCAAGTGTGTCGTCTGCGGTATGATGGTAATCAAAATAATCAGTGCCATCTTGATGCAGTGCAAAAATAGGCGCCGAGGTGCTATTTTTTAGCGGGATAAGATCAGGCCCACCATGTGCGCTATTTTTTCCTACGTATTTCACACCTAAAGGTGCTAGCTGCGCTGCGATTTCTCGTACCACTGGTAATGACGCTGCATTCACATTGGACTCAAACGCATACACCACATCCGCCCCAAAGTCGGACTCAGCTGCTGCAACAATGTTATCTAGGTCTGCTTTATGTTTTTTAAAGTATGCTTTTGCACCCCAAAGGCCTAGCTCTTCAGCGGCAAATAACACGACACGAATACTACGTTTTGGACGCTTAACATCGGCAATATGCTTGGCAGCAGCCATGGTAAGCGCAACACCTGCACCATCATCTAAAGCGCCAGTGCCCAAATCCCAAGAATCCAAGTGACCACCGATCAGCACATATTGTGCAGGAAATTCAGTCCCGGTAAACTCACCAATGACGTTGTAACTAGTACCTTGTCCCAGATCTTCAGTTTGAATATTCAGTGATACCTTCACGTCGTGACCGGCATTAATAAGTCGTGCTAATTGATCTGCATCTGGATTGGCAACAGCCGTTGCAGGGATCTTGGTTACCCCAGTCTTATAGTGGCTACCACCGGTGTGAGCAAAGCGATGATGGCTAGTACTTACGGAACGCATCATATACGCAATGGCACCTTTTTTTGCAGCTTCAACAGCACCACTATTACGGGCTCTGACAGCAGGGCCATAACCATTGCCATCTATATCGCGGTTCATACGGTAGTTAATGAAGGCTATTTTCCCATTTAGGCTGCCAGCGGGTGCTGCAATGAGTTCGTCTAATGTTTCAAACAGTACCACCTCAGCGCTTAACCCCTCAGTTGGCGTGCTAATGCTATTTCCCAGTGCTGTAAGGTGTAGTGGTTGCTCACTTGGTAGAAGAATTTTTGCTGACTCATGGTAGCGACGCCACTCTGGGAAAGTCGCTTCTTCGACCCAAACCTTGTCAAAGCCTAGTTGCTCCAAATGTTTCTTTGCCCAGGCAACTGCTTTTTTATCGTTTTCGGTACCTGGTAATCTTGGTCCAACTTCCGTAGTCAGCGACGTTAACAGTTGCCAGCTCAGATTGCTTTGACTTGCCGCTTCTCTAACTTGCTTAACCTGCGCCAGTTGCTGCTCGCTGAACTCTTGGGCTTGAAGTGCCGAGCTTAAGCTCATCGTCAAGACAGCTACCAGTAGTGATCTAAACTTCATGATGATCCTTGATAAAATGAAATGTGCGCAAGAATTAAAGCATATATTGGCGTATAAATCCGATTATTACGGTGATGAAATTGACAGCAATGACAATAAGCGATTAGAGAATCTATGTAATTGGTATAAAATGCTAGATTAAGATAGCGAATAGGAAAGCACAGTGTCGATAACCTCTTTTTCTCAACTTCCTTTAAACCCAGCCTTAGCAAAACGCCTTATCGATCTTAACTATGTCATACCAACGGCCGTGCAATCTGCTAGCTTACAGCCGGTGCTTGAAGGGCAAGACTTGGTTGTTAAAGGGAAGACGGGTTCAGGTAAAACGTTGGTTTTTGCATTAGCTATATTAAATAAGCTACAGCTACAGCTACAGACCAATGATGTGCAAGCACTCGTACTGTGCCCAACCAGAGAGCTGGCCGATCAGGTAGCACAAGAGATTAAAAGTGTGGCAGCAATGATCGGTAACGTGAAAGTACAAACACTATGTGGTGGGGTGTCTATTGAACCACAAATGAGGTCACTGCAGCATGGTGCTCATATTATCGTTGGTACGCCTGGTCGAGTGGAAGAGCATGTACTGAACGGCTCACTCATACTGACAGAAGTGCAGACCCTAGTGTTTGATGAAGCTGACCAAATGCTGGATATGGGCTTTACTGAAACGTTAGAAAGCATAGCAATGTACCTGCCGCAAATGCGACAAACTCTGATGTTTAGTGCAACTTATCCAGATAAAATCATGAAGTTGGCAACGCAATATATGCGCTCGCCGGAGCTGATTGAAGCACAAGAAGAACAGGTGCATCACAGTATTAAGCAAACCTTCTATCGATTAGATAATAATAAAATGCGCTTTAACGCCCTGAGAGTTTTATTGATGCAGCACCAACCTCAGAGCTGTATTGTGTTTTGTAATACTAAAGCTGAGACTAAGCGATTATTTGAAGAACTGCGTCAGACCGGGCTCGCATGTGTTGAATTACATGGAGACCTCGACCAAGGAGAACGAGAGTGGTCTTTGCTTACCTTTGCAAATAAAAGTGCCAATATACTGGTGGCAACGGATGTAGCAGCCAGAGGGCTAGACGTAGATGAAGTTGAACTGGTCATTAATTATCATTTGGCACTAGAACCTCAAACACATGTGCACCGAGTAGGCCGCACAGGTCGAGGAGAGCATAAAGGCGTCGCACTGTCACTGTATGGTGAAAAAGAGACGTTTAAAGTGGATCAGCTTATTGAGCTCTATGGTCAGGCACTAAAGCATGGCACTTTACCGAGTCATTCACTGTTAGAAAAACCGGCTTATAAATCTAATATGGTTACCTTAATGATTGAGGGGGGCAAGCAGCAGAAACTGAGAAAAGCAGATATTGTTGGTTGTTTAACTGGTGAAGACGGCATAAGCTTTAAGCAAATAGGTAAAATTAATATATATGACGTTCAGGCATTTGTCGCGGTAAAACGTGAAGCTGCAAAGCCTGCACTGCGCAAGCTTAATAACAGTAAGATCAAGAATAAGCGTTATAAGGCACTACGTGCTTAGGGCGTGCTTAAGTATTTCGTATTCATTCATTAAGCATTTAAACGTTTCCTCATCACCTGACTTATCTGGGTGGTGAGCAAATGCTAACTTTCTCCATGTTCTACTTAGTTGTTTACGGTCATAATCTTTTGGTAATTGCCACTTGATGATGATGCCTGCCAGTTCATGACTAGAGACTGCGTATGGCTGCCCAGCATTTGTAGATGCAAATTTGCGCCAGAAGCTATCTAGGAGTTGACTCACCTCTTCACTACTTGTTTCATAGTGCTGCCAATCTAAATAGTAGCTCCTGAGAGGGTCATGTTGTGCGAGTGGATGGTTATCGCAAAGTGGTGAGAGGTGAATATTCAGCGCTTCAATATGCAAGTACAGGCCGTCCTTAATAAGCTCTTGCTGCAATTGATACAGTGCATTCATAATTAGGAAGTTTCGTTTAAACAAGTCTTTACTATCATCTTTATCCAAGCGAGGAAGTATCTGTTGTGATAACAGTTCTGCTGCAATGGTATGGACTTTCCAAGACCTCTTTTGACAAATTAGTCTAAAAATAACATCTGTAAGCGGATTGAACATTGTCGCCTCATGAGTCTTGGTGTATCTTCACACTACCACGCAGAGTAAATGATAAGCAATGGAGAGCAGCAATGAATTTATTGGGGCAGATTACGTCTTGGTCTGCGATCGCCTATTTCGTTTGTTTCTCCGCTACATTCAATGCACAAGCAACTTTAAATAATGCCAGCCTATCTGAGCGAATTATTGAAATGAAGCGCAGTGCAGATTGGCAACACATGCAAATATTAGGTATGGAGTTGCTTCGTGAGCCGACTTTAAATGGTGCGGCCAAAATAGACGTACTTTTAAGCTTAAGTAAAGCTGCTTATGATAGCAATCAATTTAAAGACGCTCTAAATTACTTATCTCAATTGGAACTTGCTACTAGAACAAATGTACTGAGTGACAATCACTTCAAAGCGGTTAAGCTACAAGGTATCAGTAATTTTTACCTCGGCCATTACCAACAAGCTATTGATTTTTATACTCGTGCTTTGGCATTAGCAGAGCAAAGAGATATGCCAATAGAAACTGCTAACTTACACAGTAATCTTGGGTTAGCTTATTTCAAAAACTTTTCACTAGACTTGGCATTGCAGCACTATTTGAAAGCGGATGAACTGTATCAAGAGTTTGGAAGTGCACAAGATCATGCTGATATTTTGCTAAATATATCAGGTGTCTATATTCGCCAAGCTGCTTATGAAAAAGCTGAAAGCATGCTACTTACAGCACTTCAAGCCTTTAACCAATTAAACGATGAATATGGTGCAGCATTGGCTCATGCTGATTTGGGCGTGTTGTATACCGAAACTAAGCGGCCTGAAATGGCTCAAGCCTCCTATCAAGCAGCGATTGATTACTATGAGGCCAAGAATGATGTCAGACATTTATCCTATGAGTATGTCAATCTTGCATTGCTAAGTTATTCACTAGGGCAGCTGGAAGAGGGTGAAAAGAACGCCAATTTTGCGCTTTATTATGCGGAAAAAGCAAAAAATCCAGCAAACCTAATGGAAGCACAGTTTGTATTGGCGAAGATATTGTTTGCTCAAGGTAAGTTGGAAGATGCTTTCACGAATGCCGAGCAGAGTTTGATAGCAAGTCGAACCATGCATGAACAAGAAAAAGAACGCACAGCATTGCGACTACTCGCGTTAATTGAAGCTGCTAGAGGTAATATCGATAAGGCAAGAAACTATGACTCGCAAAATATAGAAGCACAAAAGCGTTTGATGAATGAAGATGTGCTCAAACGCTTAAATGACTATCGGGCTAAATATGAAGCCAGTGAACTGAGTCGTGAAGTCGAAGTGCTAAAACAAGAGCAAAGGCTACAACGACTTAAAGAAGAGCAGCGCAGTCAGTTGCTATTACTCGGTGGTATTATTGCTGTACTTACTCTGCTCACTGCTTTTGCACTATATCGTCGTAAAGTAGAACAAAAAGCAAAGTTGGAACTCAGTCAAAAAGTGGCGCTTAGGACGTCAGAGCTGCAACAAAAGGCAGATGAGCTTAGAGCTGCGAACCAAGTTAAAAGCCAGTTTTTAGCTAATATGAGTCATGAGATTAGAACGCCACTGACTACAGTGCTGGGTCACGCTGAAGACTTGCTTGCAGAGCAGGATCTCGGTACTCAGGTGCAAGCATCCGTGCAAACTATCTACAATCAAGGCCTCCACTTAAGAGATTTAGTCAATGATATTTTAGATCTAAGCCGTATCGAAGCTGAACGGTTGGCGCTTGAGGCGACTGAATTTTCAGTCTCAAGCTTAGTGGCTGATTTATGTGATATGTTTCAACAGAACATCCACAGTAAGCAACTGGAGTTTATTGTCTGCGATCAAGTGAGAAGTAAGGCTTATGTCAGGCTGGATTATATTCGAGTAAAACAGATATTAATAAATCTGTTGAGCAATGCACTGAAATTTACAGAGCAAGGTCGCATAGAATTTAGCGTTTCGGAAGTGCCGCATGGATTGCAGTTTAAGGTTGTAGATACTGGGATAGGCATGAGTGAGCAGCAAATAGCGCGAATTTTTGAGAGCTTTCAGCAAGCAGACAATAGTATAACTAGACGTTTTGGTGGTTCTGGTCTCGGATTGAGTTTATCTAGCCAGCTGGCCAAGATGATGAATGGTGAAATCACAGTGCAAAGTGCACTAGAGCTTGGTAGTACCTTCTCATTCTTTGTCCCCTGTACTGTTTATCTTAACTCGACAGTCACTGATATTCAGCAGCCACAACAGGCACAACCTCTACTTTCAGGGAACGTGTTGGTAGTTGAAGATCATGCAGAAAATCGACAGTTATTTTCACGTATGATTGAGCGTACAGGTGCTACGGTGACGGTAGCAGAAAATGGCGCGAGGGCGGTTGAGCAGTGTTTAAGCGACTTTCCAGATCTTGTGCTAATGGATATTCAGATGCCGAGGATGGATGGGGTGGAAGCGTTAAATATTATTCGTTCAGCGGGATACTCTGGGCCCATTTATGCGCTAACGGCAAATGTGCTCACAGAGGAAGTAAAGTCATATATTGATTCGGGCTTTAACGGCCATATTGGCAAACCTATTAATAAAAACGAGCTATTAAGCATACTTAATATTCATTTAAGTAGCGAACATGCGAGTAGTACGCAGCAATCGATTAATATTGATCTCACCGATCTGCGCGATAGCTTTGCCAGTACTTTTGAACAAGAGCGGTATTTATTGATTGATGCTTGGCAAAATAAAGACTTTGTTGCGCTGCAAGCGAGTTGCCATAAGTTAGCGGGAGCCGCTTCTATGTTCGAATTCCCAGAATTGGCAAGCATTGCAATTGAGTTTGAAAAGGCACTTAAGCACCAAAGTGAATCACAGTATCAATCCCTATTCTTGGCGCTGTGTGATCAGCTCAAGTCTCAAGAATCGTTAGCGTCTTAAAATAACTCAATGTCGCCAGAGTCATCTTCTGGTGTATCCTTGTTATGCTTGTCGCCAACTGTGGTGAGTCGAGAGGTATCTTTTCTGAGGTCAAGCTCGGGGGTAAAGTCAGAGATTTTAAAAATTGACAACTTTTCATGGATGCTTTGTGACAGAGCAATAAGGTCTTGATTAGAAACTGCTTGTATCTTTGTGCTGGATAGTGCATCTGAGTTGAGTAACACAACGGACTCTATACTTTCTTGTGCGGCATCTGATGCTTGTTTTTGTTCACCTACTTGCTGATGAATATCGTGAGACATCTCATTGATAAACAACATCGCATTTTCGATTTCATCCACCTCTTTTGTCGAAGCTTCGCTGAGCTTGACGGTGTTGTCTGTCTCTTTGAGTGCGGCCTGCATTAAGGCATAGACAGAATCTGTCCCGGATTGGATTTTACTAATAACTTGGCTAACCTCCCTTGTAGAATGGCTGGTTCTTGCTGCAAGATTTCTAACTTCATCAGCTACTACGGCAAAGCCTCGGCCAAGCTCGCCTGCCCGAGCAGCTTCTATTGCAGCGTTTAGGGCTAGCAGGTTTGTCTGCTCAGCAATACCATTTATGACTTCAAGAACAGAGCTTATTTCATTACTATCAGTTTTGAGGATCTCAATTTGTTCACTGGTTTTTTTTATATTTTCAGCGAGGATAAGCAAGCTATCTTGGCTTTTGTCTGTATCTACTCGGGTTTTCTTCACCGCTATAGTGGCATTTTCAACAGACGTGTAAATTTGCTCTAAACTGGTATCCAAACGTGCCGATATCTCCAGCATGGACTGAATCGAAGTGGCTAAATATTCACCGTGAGTATGCTGTAAGGTGGCTTTTTGTGTCATCGACGCATACGTGTCACGTAAACTATCTGCCATCGGGTGTAGTCGAGCTGAAGATGCGTAAACCTCACTGATAATGTGCWCAATTACAGCAAAGCAGTCATTCATTAACAAGCAGGACTTGGGCGTTTTTTGGCTTTTTTCATCAAATCGATAAGTTAAGTCAACGCAGTTGTCATGCATGAAATTGCTGACAAGGTGATCCATATGCTGCTCAGCCGAGGCAATGCTTTTTAGTAACTGAAGCTGGACAAAAGCACCGCACAGCAGCGCAGAAAATATCACCATAATTTGCATGATTGTAGAGGTGATCAGTGTCATTGCCAGGCTGACAGAAACGAGATTAAACGCTGTTATAGCTGCAATAGTACGACCAAGCTTCATGTTTGTCCCTAGATAATACCAATTTGCTTAATTAAGTGGTCTATTTTGAGGCGAGAAAATCTTGTCGATAACTAGGCAAAAATTTTGCTATTTAGTTGTTCTAAATGAGAAATTTTTAACGCTGTTAGCGTCAGATTTACTCCTTCAAATTGAGCAAGTATTAAACTTACTTACGACGCATTGAGTCAAAAAACTCATCGTTTGTTTTGCTCATGGAAAGTTTATCAATAAGGAATTCCATGGCATCGATCTCGCTCATTTCATGCACAATCTTACGCAAGATCCACATTTTTTGAAGCTCATCAGTTTTCGTCAGCAACTCTTCACGACGAGTACCAGAGCGGTTGAAGTCGATAGCTGGGAATACACGCTTTTCCGCAATTTTACGGTTTAAGTGTAGTTCCATGTTACCTGTACCTTTAAACTCTTCGTAGATAACTTCATCCATCTTAGAGCCGGTATCGATAAGCGCTGTTGCGATGATGGTTAAGCTACCGCCTTCCTCAACATTACGCGCGGCACCAAAGAAACGCTTAGGTTTGTGTAGAGCATTGGCATCAACACCACCAGTTAATACTTTACCTGATGAAGGGATAACAGTGTTGTACGCGCGGGCTAGGCGAGTAATTGAATCCAGCAGGATGATGACATCTTTTTTATGCTCGACTAAGCGTTTTGCTTTTTCGATTACCATTTCTGCTACTTGAACGTGACGGTTAGCAGGCTCATCGAAGGTAGAGGCAATAACTTCACCTTGAACAAGACGCTGCATCTCAGTAACTTCTTCTGGACGCTCATCAATGAGCAGTACCATCAATGTTGCATCTGGATTGTTGTATGTGATTGACTGTGCAATGTTTTGTAGCAACATTGTCTTACCCGCTTTCGGTGGAGCAACGATAAGTGCGCGCTGGCCTTTACCGATTGGAGACGCAAGGTCTAGTACTCGAGCGGTAATGTCTTCTGTACTACCATTACCTCTTTCCATCACCATACGCTCGTTGGCATGGATAGGGGTTAGGTTTTCGAACAGGATCTTAGTACGAGAGTTTTCAGGCTTATCGAAGTTAACTTCATTAACTTTCAATAATGCAAAATATCTTTCGCCATCTTTTGGTGGTCTGATTAAACCACTGATGGTGTCACCGGTACGCAGGCTGAAACGTCTAATCTGGCTTGGAGAAACATAAATATCATCAGGGCCAGCTAGGTAAGATGCTTCTGAAGAACGTAAAAAGCCGAAGCCATCTTGTAAAATTTCTAAAACACCGCCGCCGTATATATTTTCGCCGCTTTTCGCGTGCGCTTTCAAAATAGCAAAGATAATATCTTGTTTTCTTAAACGAGCTACGTTTTCAAGTCCCATGGACTCAGCAAGTTTTACAAGTTCATTGATTGACTTGTCTTTTAATTCGCGTAAATGCATATTGGTGGGTTCTTTATTACAGTTGTCATTCTCGTTAGTTTTACGAGAGAGGTTGATTTGATAAAGCTTAAAGGTTTGTGGCTTTATAAGTTAGCAGCTAGGCGTCGGGTCGTCCAGTGTTTATACAAATTTTATTCTATTTAAAATGATACAGATCAGGCCGACAACTGCGGCAGTTACGCCGCAGAATGTCTAACAACCTGAATTATAGGTTGTTTTCTAGGAACTCAATAAGTTGAGTCTTAGATAGAGCACCAACTTTAGTTGCAGCCACCGCACCATCTTTGAATAGTAATAACGTTGGAATACCACGAATACCAAACTTAGGTGGAGTCGTACCGTTTTGATCGATGTTTAGTTTACCAATCGCTACACGGTCGCCATGTGACTCTGCAACTTCATCAAGGATAGGCGCAATCATCTTACAAGGACCACACCATTCAGCCCAGAAATCTACCAGTACAGGTTTGTCAGATTTGATTACGTCAGCCTCAAAGCTGTCATCAGTTAGTTGGATAATTTTGTCGCTCATTACGCTCTCCGTTAGAATTAGGCGAAATATTTAATGCGTATTTAAACACTCTTGTTTCTTATTGCAAGTTTAAACGTTATGCTTTATTGCTATGACTAAGACACATTTGACCAATAAAAAATTCAATGACTTTGCTTTAGCACCGGAAGTGGTCGCCGGTTTGCAGGAAAATGGCTTCGAATTTTGTACGCCAATCCAAGCAAAGTGTATACCTTACATCTGTGAAGGCCGCGATATAGCAGGCCAAGCACAAACTGGTACGGGCAAAACCCTTGCGTTTTTGACCGCGACCTGTCATCGCTTATTGCAGACCAAGAAGGATAAAAAAACGCAACCTCGTGCAATTATTATGGCACCAACACGAGAGTTGGCTATTCAAATACACAAGGACGCGCAAGTCATTGCGCCACGTTGTAATCTTAAACTCGCTCTTGTATATGGTGGCGAAGATTATGAAAAACAACGGGGGCAATTGGAAAAAGGCGCGGATATATTAATTGGAACAACAGGGCGTTTGATCGATTTTTATAAGCAAGGTGCTTATAACCTCAATGATATCGAAGTGGTTGTGCTCGATGAAGCAGACCGAATGTTTGATTTGGGCTTTATTAAAGACATTCGTTATTTGTTCAATCGCATGCCAGGTCGTGAAGAGCGATTAAACCTACTATTTTCAGCAACCCTGTCATATCGAGTGCAAGAGTTGGCATTCGAGCACATGACAAATCCCATCCATGTACAAATTGAACCGGATGTCAAAACGGGTAAACGTATTCAAGAAGAGTTATTCCATCCTTCAACTGAGGACAAAATACCTTTACTACTTACGCTGATTGAGGAAGAGTGGCCAGAGAAAGCGATTATTTTTGCTAATACTAAACACAGCTGCGAAAACGTATATGAATGGCTAAAAGCAGATGGTCATCGAGCGGGCTTGTTGACCGGTGATGTAAATCAAAAGAAACGTCAGTCAATCCTTGCGCAATTTACACGTGGTGATGTTGATCTTTTAGTTGCAACGGATGTTGCTGCTCGTGGATTACATATTCCAGAGGTTAGTCATGTTTTCAATTTTGACTTGCCAGATGATAGAGAAGACTATGTACACCGTATCGGTCGGACGGGTCGAGCAGGTGCATCTGGTCATGCTATCAGCTTCGCCTGTGAGCAGTATGCGTACAACTTACATGAGATAGAAGAATACATAGAGCATGCAATTCCTGTGTCTCATTATGACAAAACAGCACTATTGAGCGATTTACGAGCTCCGCAAGTAAATAAACGCCGCCACTCAGGGCACGGCAACAATGGTAATAAACAACGTGGTGGTCGCCGAAATGGTGGCTATAGAAAGCCACAAGCCAAGTAAACTTGGACGGTAAAGTAGTAAGCGCTTAAAGCGATTTATTGAGGTTTTAAAAGTGGCAAAGACTGCTTCGAAGGAAGATATTTACGCTGTAATAGACTTAGGCTCTAACAGCTTTCATATGTTGATAGCAAAGCATATGGCGGGCGGTATCCATACGATCGGTCGTGTGAAAAGGAAAGTACGGCTGGCATCAGGGCTGAATGACCAAAATGAATTATCGTTGGAAGCAATGCAAAGAGGGTGGGAATGTCTAGCCCTATTTGCAGAGCGTTTACAGGACATCCCAACAAAAAATGTGAGTATTGTCGCGACAGCGACGCTGCGTTTAGCTGTTAACGCTAATGTTTTTATCGAAAAAGCACAGCAGATCCTTAACCATCAGGTAAATGTGATAAGCGGTGAAGCAGAAGCTAAAACTATTTATAAAGGTGTAGCTCACACTTCAGCATGCCAAGGGAAGCAGTTGGTGATTGACATCGGTGGTGCGAGCACTGAAGTTGTCATTGGCAAAGGCTTCAATGCTTTACTTTACAAAAGCTTGAATATGGGGTGTGTGACATACCTTGATAGATACTTCAGTGACGGCTTATTAAGTATAGAAAACTTTGATGCAGCAGAGCGAGCTGCAAAGCAGGTAATACAACCAATTCAAGCAGAGTATAAGCAACTAGGTTGGGAGCTTGCTATCGGCGCCTCTGGTACTGTTCAAGCGATCCAAGAGATTTTCGCTGCTATGGGCGAAAATGAGCAGTTGACTCTCAGTAAACTTGAAGAAGTAAAGCTCAAAGCGATTACATGTAAAACCGTTGCGGCGCTTAGCTTGCCAGGGTTAATCGAAGAGCGTCGCTTGGTCTTTGTCTCGGGCCTGGCAATTTTGATTGCACTATTCAAATCATTGGATATTCAATCAATGGGCCTTGCCGGTGGGGCGCTTCGTGAAGGAGTGCTTTATAGTATGATCCCTGACTTTCAGGCTGTTGATATCTGCCAACGTACATTAGATGGTTTTACTCAACGTTATCATGTTGACACCGAGCAGGCGCAGCGCGTTTACGAAGTGGTATCTGAGATCATTGCTCAAGTATCGTCGAGCTGGAAGCTCGATGAGCAAGCTTGCCTTCATTTAGCAAAGGCTATCGCATTCCTTCACGAAATAGGCTTGTTGATTGACTATAAACAGTATCATAGACATAGCGGTTATATTTTGGCCAACACCTCAATGCCTGGATACAGTAAAGCGCAAAAGGATATTATTGTGGCTATAGTCAAAAATCATAGAGCCGATCTGGTTGCTAAAGATTTTGAGCAGCTAAGTTGTCATCTTGAGTATACTAAGCTGCTATGTGTCATAGTGCGCTTGGGAGTTCTACTCTCTATGCGCAGAAAAGATGATGTGCTACCCAAGGTGATAGTGCAAGCCAGTAGTAAAGAGAAAAAGTCTTTGGTTATGCAAATGCCTGATCCGTGGTTATCCCTTCACCCCTTGATGCTAGCAGAGCTTATCCAAGAAGCGGCTTACCTATCCCAATTTGGCTGGGAATTAAAAATAGAGCGCGTTTAGCGCTCTTTTTGTATGTGAAACATACAAAAACAACAGTGATAGAGTGATTTTTGTCCGAACAACGTATTTTTTGCAATTTTCTTTAAAAAAAGGGTTGCACTTAAATCGGATCTCCCTATAATGCGCATCCACCGACACGGGGAGCGGCGCTGAAAAGCAACGAGCCAACGAGTCGGGAGTCAAATAAAACTTGAGTTTGAATGCTTCGAAAGAAAATCAAAATTAAGTGTTGACAACAAATGGGAAATGCTTAGAATGCACAACCCTCAGCGCTAACGGCGCAGCGATGATAAGT